>CAMYIO010000049.1 GCA_947258515.1 uncultured Ectothiorhodospiraceae bacterium | reverse complement strand
GCGAACAGGCCCGGCATCCGCAATCGCGCTTGCGAAGCGCTCCTGCACCAGGTCGATGCACCTGTAGGAGCGGCGTCCTCGCCGCGATTGACCTCCGCCCGATTCGCGCCGGGGACGGCGCTCCTACCGCAAACGACACATCTGTAGGAGCGGATCGCATCCGCGAACAGGTTTTAACCGGCTTCATATGCTCGCAGCTGCAGCTAGCGGCCGCGCTGGAACAACTTGTCCAGCTCGTCAAGGCTGACCTGCACCCAGGTCGGGCGACCGTGATTACATTGGCCGCTGCGCTCGGTGATTTCCATCTCGCGCAACAAGGCATTCATCTCGTCAATCGTGAGCCGACGGTTGGCACGTACCGAGCCGTGACAGGCCATGGTAGACAGCAATTCGTTGATGGAGTCCTGGATTCGCTGACTACTGCCATGCTCCAGCAGGTCAGACAAGACGTCACGCACCAGTGCCGTAATGTCCGCCTCGCGCAACAGCGCCGGTACCTCGCGCACCATTACCCGTTCAGGACCGAGACGGTCAATCTCGAAACCCAGCGTCGCGAACCAGTCCTGGCGCTGCTCGCAGACTTCGGCCTCCCGCTGGCTGACATCAAGACTGATCGGCACCAGCAAGGGTTGTGTACGAATCCCCTCGCCCTGCTCCGCGGCCTTCAACCCTTCATAGGTGATGCGTTCATGCGCGGCATGCATATCCACCAGCACCAGCCCGTCGCTGTTCTGGGCAAGAACATACACACCGTGTAACTGCGCCAGTGCAAAGCCCAGCGGATGTTCGTCCGGGAAAGCCACCGTGGCGGCGGTGTCTGCCAGCGCGCTCGCTTCCGCCAGGGGTTGCGGATGCAACGCGGCATAACGTGACAATTGCTCCTGCACACCCAGCGACATCCTGCCTTGTGAAGGCACACTGCCGGCCGCGGTCGTCACCCTTAACGAATCCAGTGAGCGTGCCGGCTGCGGCGGTGTTTGCACGTTACCCGGGCGCAGCTGTGCCAGTGCCTCGTGTATCGTTCTGAACAGGTAGTCGTGCACCAGGCGGCTGTCACGAAAGCGCACCTCGTGTTTGGTTGGATGCGCATTGACATCCACCGCGATGGGATCAATCTCAAGGAACAGCACATAGGCGGGATGACGGCCATGAAACAACACGTCCTGGTAGGCCTGCCGTACGGCATGAGTGACCAGCTTGTCGCGCACCATACGATTGTTGACATAGAAAAACTGCAAATCGGCCTGGCTGCGGGAAAAGGTCGGTTGCGCCACCCAGCCGTGCAGGGACAGGCCGGCAGCCGCGTGCTGGATATGAATGGCCTGTTCCATGAAGGCCTTGCCACATAAATCCGCGACACGCCGCTCGTGCTGCTCTCGGCTCACGGCGCCCTGCAGATGAAACACGGGCCGCTGGTTATGCTGCAGTTTGAAGGCGACCGGAAAACAGCTCAGGGCGATACGGCGCACCACGTTTTCGATGTACTTGAACTCGGTCGTCTCGGTACGCAGAAATTTGCGGCGGGCCGGCGTATTAAAAAACAGGTCCTTTACATCAACCGTGGTACCGGGCATGAGGGCAACCGGCACCGTTTGCAGCGACTGATCGGAGCCATCACCGTGCACGCTCCAGCCGCTGTCGACGGATGCCGGGCGTGAACTGAGCTGCAGGCGGGACACCGATGCGATGCTGGGCAGCGCCTCGCCGCGAAAGCCGAGGCTGCTGATCTGCTCCAGGTCTTCCAGGGAAGCGATCTTGCTGGTCGCATGCCGTGACAGGGCCAGTGACAACTCGGCCTGCGAGATACCGATGCCGTCATCACGCACACGAATGCGCTGTTTACCGCCCTGCTCGATATCCACCTCGATGCTCTGCGCGCCGGCATCGATGCTGTTCTCCAGCAATTCCTTGACCACGGATGCGGGTCGCTCGATAACCTCGCCGGCGGCGATCTGGTTAACGAGTTGTGAAGGAAGAATCTGAATGGACATAGATCAAAGGGGCAAGGACTGAAATGGCTGCGACTTTAAAGAATCCTGCCACTGAAACACACGGAAGGACACGGAAGTTTCCGTTAAGGAAATTTTTTCTTCCGTGTCCTTCCGTGTGCTTCCGTGGCCGATTGTACGTATATTTTCATGACACAGCTTAAGCAAGCACCATACGGGTAAGGACTGGATTTGCTCATGATACCGCCAGGACGCCCTGCAGAGAAGCAGCAAGACTGCTGAGCAGCCCAATCGGTGACATGCAGGCTCCCTGACTCAATAGCGGAGGCCAGGACGAACTGTTCGGGGATTTGGCTAGCTACCGCGGAGCGGGGGAATACGCAGGGTATCGCCGACACGCAGGGTGTCGGATTTGAGGCTGTTAAAACCGCGCAAACTGTTCAGGCTCACCTGGTACGCAGCAGCAATGTCACTGAGCGTATCACCGCTCTTGATGGTGTGTTTGCGAGCGACTCGCAACGTGCCCGGTGGCGGGTGGTTGTCAAAATAGTCGCGCACACCACTTAGCATGGCCTTTGCCAGCTTCGCCTGATGCTGTTTGCTGCGTAGTTTGTTCTCTTCGTCAGGATTGGAGATAAAAGCGGTTTCGACCAGAATTGAGGGGATATCCGGTGATTTCAGTACCACGAAACCGGCCCGCTGCACGCTGGTCTTGTGTGTTTTACCGAGCCGCTTCAACTCGCCCAGCATGTTCGAGGCGACCTCGTGACTGGCGGCAATGGAAGCCGACTGCGACAGGTCCAGCAACACGCCGGCGAGCACGTCATCCTTGTCATCGAGGCTGACACCACCGGCGAGATCGGCGGCATTTTCCTTGGCGGCTATCCAGCGGGCCATTTCCGAGGATGCACCGCGTCGCGACAGCACGAATACGGATGAACCACGGGCGCGATGATCGCGGAAGGCGTCGGCATGAATGGAGATAAACAGGTCGGCATTGTGTTTACGCGCCTTGTCGATACGCTGACGCAAGCCGATGTAGTAGTCTCCTTCCCGTATCAGCACCGGCCGCATACCGGGTTCTTTCCTGATGAGTTCGGCGAGTTGTCGTGCAATGGCCAGTACCACTGTCTTTTCACGTGTGCCGCGTCGCCCGATCGCACCCGGGTCTTCACCGCCGTGCCCGGCGTCAATGGCAATCACCAGGTCGCGGGCTTGCGTGGGAGCTGCAGTCTTTACCTGTACCGGCCTGGCAGTCTGAGTAGCAGGCTGACTGGCGGCTCGACTGGTGGGCTTACTGGCAGTTTTGGAGACCGTCTTGTTACCCGTACCATCGGCGTCATAGAGATCAATCACCAGCCGGTGTCCATACTGATCATTGGGTTTCAGGCTAAGTGTCTGCGGCTTGGCGGCTTGCTTCAGATCGAGCACGATGCGCAACGTGTCCTTTTTGTTCTGCGCCGCACGCACCCCCTTAACGATGCCGCCGGAGACCTGCTTTGTATCGAGGGACTTTGCAACACGAGCGGACTTCACATCAATCACAAGCCTGTCCGGATTCTGCAGGGAAAAGATATTATGGGTCACAGAACCGCTGGTATCGAACACCACGCGGGTATGATCGGGGGCCGCCCACAGCCGTACACCTTTAAATTCAATGCCCCCTGCACATACAGCGGCTTGCCCGACGAGCCAGAGACACAGTCCTGTAAGCAGTCTTTTCACGTGACGTTGTGTACCTTATCCCATAGTCATTTCAGGGGATTCTATCCATAACCCGGGGTTCAATGCAAGAAATACTGTTTAAACTCTTCGGGATAGCGTCAAAACATGAACACTTATCGAGATGGTGCGCCTAATCGCCAGCATCAGGCACCCTCAAGTCCCTTCAGCAACTGTTTCCCTGCCGCGCTGGCCGGCACCAGACGCGCCTCGCGACCTTCGCCGGAATAGTCCATATAGATAGTCAGATCTGCCGGTGGCAAGACACCGTTACCCCGCTCCGGCCATTCGACCAGCAACAGTGCCGGCTCTTCCAGCATGTCACGCAAACCGAGCCATTCCAGTTCCTCTGCATCGGCAATGCGATACAGGTCCAGATGAAATACCGGGCAACGATCGCACGCGTAGGGCTCAACCAGCGTATAGGTCGGGCTTCTTACCTTGCCTCTGTAGCCGAGCGCATGAATCAAACCACGCACCAGTGTTGTCTTGCCGGCACCGAGGTCACCCACCAGATAAACAACGGCCGGCGTGACAGCTGCCGCCAGTTGCACGCCGAGTTGCTCCGTGGCCGTTGCATCGGCCAGTTTACGTATCATGCCTGTTCCCTGACGTATTCAACACCGCGCGCAATGCGGCAATGATATCGCGTGCCAGCAGTCCCCGTTCACCCTGCCGGGCGGCACTATCCCCGGCACAGGCATGCACGCAGACACCGGCCGCCGCGGCTGCATCGACGTCCATGCCCTGTGCCATCAGCGCGGCAATGACACCCGCCAGTACATCGCCGCTACCGGCCGTTGCCATCCCCGGATTCCCGGCCGCGCACACCATCGGCGTGCCAGCGGCGGGCTGGATGACGGTACCGGCCCCTTTTAACACGGTCGCGCCACCGTATTGTCGTGAGATCGCACGGGCTGCCGCGAAGCGGTCGGCCTGCACAGCGGCCACTGTCTGACCCACAAGACGTGCGGCTTCGCCCGGGTGTGGCGTCAACACCTGCCTGTCAAATGCTATGGCATCGCCGGCAAGGCAATTCAGCGCATCGGCATCGATGACCCGGGGCTGCGGGGCCTCCAGCACAGCCGACAACAGTGACTGTGCCCAGGCAGAGCGGCCGAGACCGGGGCCAATCAATAACACGCTTGCCGTGTGGAGTAATGGCCTGAGCTGCTGCGCCGAGGCCACCCCGTGACACATCAATTCCGGACAGGCGGCGGAAATCAGCGCGGCGTGCTCAGGGTGCGTGGCCACACTGACACGTCCCGCACCACTGCGCAGCGCGGCTTCAGCCGCCAGTCGCGCGGCACCTGCCATACCGTGATCACCGCCGATGACCAGCACATGCCCGAAGTGGCCCTTGTGCGCGCAACGCAAGCGTGGTGTTGCCAGCGGACCAAGGTCGGGCTGCTGAATCAGCGTCGCCGCGACCGCTACCCGCTGGAGGATGTCTGCGGGTACGCCCAGATCCGCAAAGCTGATGTCCCCGCAATAATCCGCTGCAACACCAGTGTACAAGCCGGCCTTGCGGCCAATGAATGTCACCGTCTGTCGTGCCTGAATGGCCGCCCCCGCTACCGCACCGGAATCCGCCTGCAAGCCACTCGGGACATCCACCGCCAGCACCGGGATGGCGGCCGCGTTGATGGCATCAATCGCCGTTCGCCACAACCCCTCGAGCGGCCGGTCAACCCCGGTCCCCAGCAGGGCATCAACAACAACCTCGGCCGCTATCGGTGCATCCGGGGTAAAGGGCTGAACCTGACCACCGGCAGTGACAAACGCATTACGCGCCTGCTGTGCATCCGCCCGCATCTGTGCCGGGTCGCCCAGCTGGTACAGCTGCACCTGCCAATGCTTCTGCAGCGCCAGTCTCGCGATGATAAAACCGTCGCCGCCGTTGTTGCCCGCGCCGCAGAACACGGTCACTGAGCGTGTTTCCGGCCAGTGCGCACGCAATACCACCCAGCAGGCCTCCGCGGCGCGTGTCATCAGGGTGTAACCCGGGATGCCGGCGTCTTCAATCGCCAGGCGGTCCAGTTCGCGCACCTGTGCGGCACTGTAGAGGGGATGAGATTGAGGTTTTGTATCCGTCATCGGGAAATTGCCGCAATGAAACACGTCAGCCCGGATCGTAGCACCCGCAGGAGCGGATCGCATCCGCGATTTCTGTGGGTAACCTTTTCGCGCTTGCGAAGCGCTCCTACGGTATATTTAGACGCAATGGGCAGTAGCGACACAGACACCCCCGATCCGGACCTTGATTACGCCGCGCTCGCCCGGCAGATCAAGCGCTGGGGAATGGAACTGGGCTTCCAGCAGGTCGGCATCAGTGATATCCGGCTGGACGAGGATGAGGCCTTCCTGCTGCAATGGCTGCAGGCGGGTTATCATGGTGAAATGGATTACATGCAACGGCACGGCACGCGCCGCAGTCGCCCGGCCGAACTGGTACCCGGCACCGTGCGTGTCATCTCGGTGCGCATGGATTACTGGCCGGCCGGGGCACGGGCGGTTGGCGAGGTACTGCAGGATGCTGCACTGGCTTACCTGTCCCGCTATGCACTCGGCCGCGACTATCACAAGGTGCTGCGCAAGCGGCTGCAACACCTGGCGACAAGGATTGAATCCCTCACCGGACCGTTCGGCTACCGTGCCTTTACCGACAGCGCGCCGGTGCTGGAAAAGGCACTGGCCCAGCAGGCCGGACTCGGCTGGATTGGCAAGCACACCAACCTGATCAACGAGCGTGCCGGGTCCTGGTTTTTTATCGGTGAGCTGTATACCAACCTGCCCTTACCGCCGGATAGTCCCGCAGACAATCGCTGTGGGCACTGTCAAAACTGTATCGATGCCTGCCCGACACAGGCCATCATCGCGCCCTACCAACTCGATGCACGACTGTGTATTTCCTATCTCACCATCGAGTTACGCGGCGCCATCCCCGAGCACCTGCGCCCGCTGATCGGCAACCGGGTCTATGGCTGTGATGATTGTCAGCTGGTATGCCCGTGGAACCGCTTTGCAGGCCCGAGCGCTGAAAACGATTTCACCCCCCGTCATGGCCTCGACAGCAGTGAGCTGCTGCGCCTGTTTGCATGGAATGAAAATGATTTCGAGGAAAAAACGCGTGGCAGTGCCATACATCGCATTGGTTACGAATGCTGGTTGCGCAATATTGCCGTCGGCCTGGGGAACGCACCGACCACGGATGCCGTGGTTGAGTCACTACGCGCCAGGCAAGAGCATCCTTCTGCGCTGGTGCGCGAACATGTGGGTTGGGCCTTGCAACAGCACCAACACACACGTTGATGGGCACGCTGCGCTTTGCCCATCCTACGGCCGCGTATCTCAATTGGGTGTAGGAGCGCTTCGCAAGCGCGATGCCATCAGCCAAACACAATCGCGGACGCGGTCCGCTCCTACACCTTGTTTTTAAGCTTCAGGCCCTGCTCATAGAGCACATTCTTCGACAGCCCGGTAATCCGGGCGACCAGTGTGGCGGCCTGTTTCAATGGCAGCTCCGACAACAGCACCGCCAGCACCTGCTCGGACGCCGCATCAATGGCCGCCGGGTCACGTGGCGCTGCACCCTGCACAATGACGACGAATTCACCTTTCTGCTGGTGACTGTCCGCCTGTAACTGTTCAAGCAGCCCGTCCAGCGAACCTGTCAGCACGGTCTCAAAGGTCTTGGTCAACTCGCGCGCAAGGGTGGCCTCACGCTGATCACCGAGGCAATCCGCCATGTCAGCGAGGCAGGCAACAATGCGGTGACTGGATTCGTAAAACACCAGTGTTGCCGCTTCCGTGGCCAGTCCCAGCAGGTGCTGCCGGCGGGCGGCCTGCTTGGCCGGTAAGAAGCCTTCAAAGACAAAGCGGTCGGTGGGCAATCCCGCGACCGACAGGGCCGCAATCAGCGCCGAGGGTCCCGGTACCGGCACAACCCTGATGCCCGCCTGGCGAGCCGTGCGCACCAGGTGATAACCGGGATCACTGATCAGCGGAGTGCCGGCATCCGATACCAGCGCGATATCCGCGCCGGCCGTCAGCTGGCGCACCAGCCGGTCAGTGACATCGCGCTCGTTGTGTTCATGCACAGACTTCAGTGCCGTACCAATACCGTAGTGCGCCAGCAATTTTCTGCTGTGGCGGGTATCTTCAGCCGCAACCAGCGACACCGTTTTAAGTACATCCAGGGCACGCGCGGAAATATCCTGCAAATTACCAATCGGGGTGGCCACGATATACAACACCCCGGGACGATTATCTGACATGCTCATGGTGGAAGTCTCCTGGCACTCCTTCAAAATGATGATAACGGATGCCGGTCCAGAATAGGTCAGGCGAAAATCTTTATTAATAGCCACGGAATCCACGGAAGAACACGGAAATCTTTCTTGTAATGCCTTTATTTTTTCGTGTCTTCCGTGGATTCCGTGGCGATATTATTATCCTATTTAATGGTAGACGCCGATTCGGCTTTTCAGTAGAGTCTGCGGACGTTCACCAATAGTGTTTTCAATGCAGCTTTCCGGTTTTTACCCCGCCACAGTGTTGCGCCATGCACTCACTGCCCTGTTGCTGTCGACCTTCATTGCCGGCTGCAGCTCGTCGACTCAACGCAGCGTTGCAACCGTCACTCCCGTACAGCAGCAGGCGCGCGAACTGGAAGCCAGCGGCAACTATACGGGAGCCGCACGGCTCTATATTTCGGCGGCCTCCCGGGCCACCGTCGGCCAGCAGCAACAGTCGCTGCAGCTACAGGCGGTCTCCAGCCTGATTCGCGGCAAAGATTTCGCCAACGCCAGGCGACTGCTGGATGAAATGCCACCGGCACTGGCAAACAGCGACCTGCAGCAGCACTTCAGCATCAACAGGGCGGCGATTGCCCTCGCCGATCAACATCCGCTTGAGGCCCTGGCTCTGCTGGACGAAATACCCGCGGACGGTGCCTACGCTGCTGAAATACACCGTCTGCGTGCCGAGGCCTACCACCAGGAATTTCGCTATTACCTGAGTGCCCGGGAACGGGTGCAACTTGACCTCCTGCTCACCGATCCCGAGGCCCGGCTGGACAACCAGTTTGCGATCTGGGAAACGCTGAACCGGCTAACCGACGCGGAATTGCAACAACTGCGAACCGCACCACCGCCCGACCCACTCAGCGGCTGGATGGAACTGGTCGAGTTGTCACGGCTGTACCTGCAGCAACCGGATGCACTGGCGGAGGTGACACCACACTGGCAGCAGCGTTACCCGGGGCACCCGGCCACGCAGGCTTTCATCCCGAGGTTACTCGAGAGCATGTCCCTTGCCGGTCAGGCGCCCGCCCATATTGCTCTGTTATTGCCACTCAACGGCAAGCTCGCCGATGCCGCCAGCGCCATACGCGACGGTGTTCTCGCCGCCTACTACGACACGCCGGATACGTCCCTGCAACCGCACCTGCAGATCATCGACAGTGGTGACACAGCCGCCAGCGCGCTGGCGGCCTACCAGCAAGCGGTAGTTGATGGTGCGCAATTTGTCATCGGACCATTACGCAAGGAAGCCGTACAGGCACTGGCGCTGCAACCACAACTGGCGGTGCCGGTACTGGCACTGAACCAGGTCGAGGATCCTGCCCTGTTCGTCCCCTCGCTTTACCAGTTTGGCCTGGCGCCCGAGGACGAGGCCCGCGAGGTCGCACGGCTTGCCTGGCGTGAAGGCTATACCCGGACCATTGCACTGTTGCCGGAGAGTGAATGGGGTGAGCGGGTCTATGCCGCGTTTGCCGGGGAATGGCAGATGCTGGGCGGCGAGATACTGGATGCACGACGCTACGACAACAGCAAGACCGACCATGGCAAGATCATCAGCGATTCGCTGCATCTCGACAGCAGCAAGGCACGGCACCAGCAACTGACACGCCAGCTGGGCATGGCGCTCGAATTCGCGCCCCGGCGGCGCGGGGATGTCGACTTTTTCTTCCTTATCGCTTCACCGAACCAGGCACGCCTGATTCGCCCCCAGTTGCGCTTCTACCGCGCTACCACGCTACCCGTCTATGCCACCTCCAGGGTCTACAGCGGCCAGCCAAACGCCGCGCAGGATTCCGACATGAACGGCATCGTCTTTTGTGATATGCCATGGACCCTGGACAAGGATTCAAACTGGCAACACCTGCAGCAAACGATGACTGATTTCTGGCCGGTAACGGCCAACCGCTACGCCCGTCTGTATGCACTTGGCATCGATGCCTATCGCCTGGTTCCCTACCTCGGTCATGCCAACACCGGCATGTTCGGTGCCTACCGCGGCGTGACCGGCAACCTGACACTGACCAGCCAGGGCCTTGTCAGCCGCACCCTGCGCTGCGCTGAATTCGTACATGGCGTACCGATGCTGCTGGAACAGGACAGTGTGGACGCAACCCGGGAAGCCGAGCCGGCCATCCGCTAGCACTGCACCATGGACACGCAGACACGCGGCAAGGATGCCGAAGATCGCGCCTGCCAATACCTGCAGTCGCGAGGCCTGCAACTGCTACAGCGTAACTATCGCAGCCGGCGCGGGGAAATTGACCTGATTCTGCAGGATAAAGACAGCCTTGTGTTTGTTGAGGTACGCTACCGCAGTCATTCGCGCTTCGGATCGGCAGTGGAGTCGGTGGACCGGCGCAAGCAATCGAGGCTCATCGCCTGCGCACAACATTATATGCTGGCACATGCGGACAACTGCCAGCAGCCCTGCCGCTTTGATGTGGTGTCCATCATGGGGCCAGGTGCCGCAGTCGAGTGGATACCGAATGCCTTCAGCGCCACGGAGTAAAGTATGGATAGCAACGACGCTATTGCTCGCATCAAACAGAATTTCGAGGAAAGCATCCGGGTCAAGCAGGATTCGCTGCAAGCACTCGCAGCGGTAACGGCACAGGCAGCTGCGCTGATCGCGCTGGCGCTGGACAACGGCGCTAAAATACTGAGTTGTGGAAATGGCGGTTCAGCCGGCGATGCACAGCATTTTTCATCGGAAATGCTGAATCGTTTTGAGATGGAACGTCCCGGTTTGGCTGCGGTCGCATTAACCACGGACACCTCGACACTGACCTCCGTTGCCAACGACCATGATTTCAGCCAGATATTTTCCAGGCAGATATCCGCACTCGGCAACCCGGGCGACGTGTTGCTGGCGATCTCCACCAGCGGCAATTCCGGAAATGTCTGCAAGGCCGTGAGAGCAGCCCGGCAACGTAACATGCAGGTAGTTGCACTGTCCGGACGCGACGGTGGTGACATGGCCGCCCTGCTGCAATCGTCAGATATAGAAATTCGCGTGCCGGCACACTCCACGGCACGCATACAGGAGGTGCACTTGCTGGTGATTCATTGTCTGTGCGACCTCATCGACCAACACATTGCTTCACGAAGGAACTAAACGTATGCAACCAGTCCGCGCGCTTATCATAATCATCCTCACAACCAACCTGCTGGGCGGTTGTGCAGCCGCCATTGTCGGCGGCGCAGCCGTTGGCATCAGTGCCGTGCATGAGCGCCGCTCGGTCGGCACCATGATTGACGATGAAGGTATTGAATGGAAGGTCAAATCCGCGATCAACGGCGATAAATCCCTGCGCAGCCAGAGTCATATCAACGTTATCAGTCTCAACGGCGTGGTACTTCTGGTGGGACAGACACCTGCCGAAGCATTGAGTCAGCAGGCAACAAGCCTTGCCAAAGGCATCGAAAATGTACGCATGGTACACAACGAATTGGCCATTGCCGCACCCAATTCCTACATGACACGCACCAGTGACTCCTACATCACGTCCAAGGTAAAGACCAGTCTCTTCAATGTGAAGGGGCACGATGACTTCGACCCGACCCGCGTCAAGGTGGTCACGGAAAACGGCACCGTTTACCTGATGGGTATAGTCTACCGCTCGGAGGCTGACGGTGCCGCCAAACAGGCCAGCCGGGTCGGTGGCGTGCAGAAAGTCGTTAAATTATTCGAGTACCTGGATTAGACATTGAGCATTCAAATGCCGAAACCCTCCCTTATCTTACCCATCATTTTCGCGGCATCGATTACAGGGCCGGCCAGCGCCGACACAACCATCAGGCTGGGTGGCAGTGATGATGCCTCCAGGACCGTTATCCAGGTAAAGGAGCACATGGCACGCATGTCGCAGTCGGGGCAGCCGGGGCATGTCCTGTTCGACAAGATCCGCCATGTCGCCATCTATGTGGACCCGGTCAGGCAGGAATACCGTGAAATAGACCAGGCACAACTGGACAAGTATGCCGAGATCATTGCGATGCTGCGCCAGCAGATGGAACTGCTGTCAGCGCAAATGCAGAACATGCCCGCCGCACAACGTGCCTTCATTGAGCAACAGATGGGCATCCCTGCCGGCGGCCTGCCGGATCTCGAGGTCATGGGCACCGAGACGCGCGGCTTCCATGATGTTGCCGGTTTCAGGTGCCAGCTGCAGGTATTGTTGAGAAACACGCAACCCATCGGCGAAGTCTGCCTGGCGACCGCGGCGGATGCGGGCATGTCAGAGAGTGACTTTGCCACCCTGATGGCCATGATGACGTTCATGCGTGAACTGGCCGGCACCACCCAGAAACTGGTTGGTGAACTGGGCGAAAACAGCCGCCTGTTACTGAGTGGCCTTCAGGGTGTGCCCGTCGCGATGAAAGATTACCAGAACCAGATGGAATACCGGGTCACGGAGGTCTCGACCGGGGCAATCAGCGAGGATGTATTCAACCGTTACCGGTCCTACAGCAAACAGGACCTGCTGCTCGATATGCCGCTTCGGTAACCACGATTAGGGGCATTCTGCAGATCGTGTAATCAAATCGTGGCTGCAGACATTGCAGCATTTCACTATAATAGCGCCTTTGAACCACACGTAACGCCAGCGAACGGCGCACCATGGAAAATCCGATGTCTGAAATTGTTGTTTGTGCCCTGTACAAGTTTGTCAGCCTCGAGAATTACCGGGCGCTGCAGGCGCCGCTGCGACAGTTCATGCAGGATCACCATGTCCGTGGCACACTGATACTGGCGGATGAAGGTATAAACGGTACCGTGGCCGCCTCACGCCAGGGCGTCGATGCCCTGCTGAACTGGTTACGGCAGGATTCGCGACTGGCGGATCTTGACTGCAAGGAATCTTTTACCGACACCCTCCCCTTCAAGCGGGCCAAGGTCAAAATCAGGAAAGAAATTGTCACTCTCGGGGTTCCCGGCATTGATCCCCGCCACAGCGTCGGCACCTATCTCGACCCGACGGAGTGGAACCAGCTGCTCGCTGATCCCGATGTGCTGCTGGTGGACACCCGCAATGACTACGAGTACCAGGTCGGCAGCTTCAGGAACGCCGTCAACCCGCAAACCGTGTCGTTCCGCGAGTTGCCACGTTACGTGCGCGAGCACCTTGACCCGCAAAGGCACCGTAAAATCGCCATGTTCTGTACCGGCGGGATTCGCTGTGAGAAGTCGACCGCCTATATGAAGACGCAGGGTTTTGACGAGGTGTACCACCTCAAGGGCGGCATTCTCAAGTACCTGGAGGAAACCCCGCAACAGGAATCCCTCTGGGAAGGTGAATGTTTTGTTTTCGACGAACGCGTCACGGTCAACCACCGGCTCGAGAAAGGCAGCTACGATCAGTGCAACGCCTGCCGCATGCCCATTACACGGGACGACAAGACCAGCAACAGGTTTCAACAGGGCGTCAGTTGCCCCCACTGTTACGACAGGCTGACTGCATCACAAAAGATGCGCTTCCGGGAGCGGCAGAAACAGATGGAGCTGGCCAGGCAACGCGGTCAGGTCCACATGGGAGATGACGCGGCCGGCAGCAATGCTGTAAACCAGGCCAGCAAACTGCGCAACAAGAACCGGCAACGCACCCGCAATGACAGCCTGCAGGAATGACCCGATGCCTGACTGGCGCCTCAATGGGATCAATCCTGCAAAGATCTTCGAACACCCGGCATAGCCCTTGCCCTTCCGCTAACCTTCGGCTGCGCGATTACCTGGTATCGCGACTTTCACCCGACTAATCTAGTGCCATGCCCGGCATACATGCCGCAATTGAGATGCGCTGCGCTTTTTGCGGCGTCCTTCTCGAATCGCCTTGTTCTGTTTTTATAGTGTAATTACCTGATCAGGCATATTACCCGAAAGAGCACCATATAAATTTGGGAAACAACCGACAGTAGCTCCATCTACCAACATGCTGTCTATTTCTCTCTCATAGGCACACTGGTCACATGCCATCAATAACATACCCGATTCAACTGCGACTTTCGCCAGGCGCTCGCCAATAGGGCTGCCTCTTTGTAATACATACGCATTATCTTCAAAGAAAAACATCCCAACCACTTCTACACCATGAGTATCCTTTTCCAATTGTGGAAGAATCATTTTCCCCAGCTTGTAGGAAACCGAATGACCTTGTGTTGAAAATATATATGCGACTTTCATTTTTGCCTCTTCTTTAATGGTTGTAATG
>CAMYIO010000048.1 GCA_947258515.1 uncultured Ectothiorhodospiraceae bacterium | reverse complement strand
CCGACTGCCAGATCCGCAAGCCCGTTATTATCGATATCACCAATGCCGGCGATCGCAGCACCGAAGTGATCGTCCGCATCGAGCTTGCCTTTGAAATTCCCCTCGCGGTCCGATACCTTCTGCCAGCCATCTACCCTGCCGTCCGTTTTCATTAACAGGATCCAGATCGCACCCGCTTTGGCATCGCCATCATCATCATTCGGCGCACCGACTGCCAGATCAGGAATCCCGTCGTCATTCAAGTCGCCGGCATTAGCAATCGCGCTACCGAAACTATCATCGTTAGCAAGGCTGCCGCGGAAGCCGCCGTCATCATCCGCTATCCTCACCTCTTTGCGAACCTTGCCCGCACTATCGAGGAATAATACCCAGACCTCCCCCCGATCCGTGCCGTTTTCGTCACCCCCGGGTGCCCCGACAACCAGATCAGGAATGCCGTCATCGTCAAGATCGCCAATGCCGGCGACCGCAGCACCGAAGTGATCTTCGGCATCCAGGTTGCCGCCAAAGCCCCCATCGCTGTCGGACACTTTCTGCCAGGCATCAACCCTGCCATCCATTTTCATGAACAGGATCCAGACCGCACCGGCGTTTGAGGGGCCATCATCATCATTCGGTGCACCTACCGCCAGGTCTGTAATACCGTCGCCGTTGACGTCACCGATCGCGGCAACTGCGCTGCCGAAGCGGTCATCATCATCAAGATCGCCGTCAAAGCCGCCTTCACCCTCCGCTATCTTCTGCGCCTGCCGGACCCTGCCTTCGATATCGAGAAACAATATCCAGATGCCCCCCCGATCCGGTCCATTTTCGTCATCGCCGGGTGCACCAACAGCCAGGTCAAAGGCTGCGTCGCCATCGAGATCATCAATACCTGCAAGCGCACTGCCAAATAGATCATCATCATCAAGATTGCCGGCAAAATCACCGGCATCACTGGAGATCTTCTGCTCCTGATCAACACGACCATTGTCATCCATGAACAGCATCCAGACGGCACCCCTGTTGTTGCCGTCGTCATCATCAAAGGGAGCACCCACGGCCAGGTCCCTGACGCCGTCAGCTTCAAGGTCGCCGGGGTCTGCAACGGCACTACCGAACTCATCCCCTTTGTCGAGATTGCCATTAAAACCGCCGCTGTCGGCGGAGATCTTCTGTTCGTCGGTCACCTCGATCCTGGTACCGGTAGACCCGCCACTGGAACTGGAGTCGTCTTTCGAACATTTGAAGCCATCGGCACCGGCCAGCAACAGAGTGGATACAAGGATCAGGGCGGTGGCGTAGCGTTGTTTGCAGTGCATCGGTAAACCTGTCTGACGAGTATTGAAAAGAATCTATCGGCTATCAGTGTCTGCATGCAACATCCTGGCAGCTATCCTTGCATATCCGGAAACAGCCCGGATGTGCGAGTCAATTCCTGACAAACCGCTGATTCTCTATTAAGAACAAGGTTGAGTATCATGGTCTGCTTGATATTAACAGAACGGGGGACGGTGTCTGTTGACCTCCATCAAAATCAAGTGAATATCGTACTTCAGACGACTCCTGGCATGGTTCTCAACACGTGCATCGTCGCCGGGTCTATTCCTTTTGGCCTGTGCTCTGCCTGCATTATTCGTATATAATAATTCTCTAACAGAATAGCCACGAAACTCATCCGCCATGCGTGACCCTGCTGCACAGTCCGATTCCGAGACCGGCCGTATCGAGGTCAAGAACACGACCTGCTACATGTGCGCCTGCCGCTGCGGTATCCGTGTCACCCTGCGCGATGGTGAAATCCGCTACATCGAGGGCAATCCCGAACACCCGCTCAACAAGGGGGTCATCTGCGCCAAGGGTGCCTCCGGCATCATGAAGCAGTATTCGCCGGGACGACTCACCAAACCGTTGCTGCGCAAACGCAAGGCCTCGCGCGGCGAAGGCAAGTTCGAGGAAATCAGCTGGGAGCAGGCCTACGAGCTCCTCGGCAAACGCCTGCAAAAAATCCGCGCCGAAGATCCAAAAAAGTTCGCCCTGTTCACCGGGCGTGACCAGATGCAGGCGCTGACCGGCCTGTTTGCAAAGCAGTTCGGCACGCCAAACTATGCGGCCCACGGCGGTTTTTGTTCCGTCAACATGGCTGCCGGCATGATCTACACCATCGGCGGATCTTTCTGGGAATTCGGCGGCCCGGACCTGGAACGCTCCAAGCTGTTTATCATGATCGGCACTGCAGAAGATCACCACTCCAACCCGATGAAGATTGCGCTTTCAAAGTTCAAGCGCAACGGCGGCCGCTTTATCTCCATCAACCCGGTACGCACCGGCTATGCCGCTATTGCCGACGAGTGGATAGCGATCAAACCCGGTACTGACGGCGCCCTGCTGCTGGCATTGATCCATGAAATCATCCACCAGGGCCTCTACGACAGGGAGTTCCTGGTGCGGTATTCCAATGCCGCCGAACTCGTCAACCTCGACGAGACCAGTACCGAGTACGGCATGTTCGTGCGCTTTGAGATACCGCCGGAGGAAGGCTGCTTCGAACCGCAGAACAAACTGTGGTGGGACCGCGAGCTGGACAAGCCAATCTCCACCCACACCGAGGGTGCCGATCCCTACCTGCTCGGCAGCTTCTCGCTGCCCGATGGCACAGCCGTGAAACCCTCGTTCCAGCTGCTCAAGGAACGCGTCGAGGAATACACCCCGGAATGGGCGGCGGGCGTCACCGGCATCGATGCCGATACCATCCGCCGGCTTGCCTATGAAATGGGTGTCACCGCGCGCGACCAGAAGATCGAGCTACCGATCCAGTGGACAGATGCCTGGGACAAGGACCACGAAACCGTCACCGGCAACCCGGTCTCCTTCCACGCCATGCGCGGCCTTGCCGCCCATTCCAACGGTTTCCAGACCATCCGTGCCCTGAGTATCCTGATGAGTATCCTCGGCACCATCGACCGCCCCGGCGGCTTCCGCCACAAGGCGCCCTTCCCGCGCCCGATCCCGCCCTGCGCCAAGCCGCCGAAAGGCCCCGGGGATGTACAGCCGAACACCCCGCTGAACGGCATGCCACTCGGCTGGCCGGCCGAACCCGACGACCTGTTTGTCGACGACGACGGTGAAGCAGTGCGTATCGACAAGGCCTTCTCGTGGGAATACCCGCTGGCGGTGCACGGTCTGATGCATAACGTCATTACCAACGCCTGGCGCGGCGACCCCTACCGCATCGACACGCTGCTGCTGTTCATGGCCAACATGGCCTGGAACTCCTCGATGAACACCACAAAGGTACGCGAGATGCTCACCGACAAGGACAAAAACGGCGACTACAAGATCCCGTTCCTGGTGGTCTGTGATGCCTACCAGTCCGAGACCGTCGCCTTCGCCGACCTGGTGCTGCCGGACACCACCTACCTGGAGCGGCACGATGTCATGTCCATGCTCGACCGGCCGATTTCCGAGTTCGAGGGCCCGGTGGATTCCGTGCGTATCCCGGTGCTGCCGCCCAAGGGTGACAGCAAGCCCTTCCAGGAGGTGCTCATCGAACTGGGCAGTCGGCTGGGACTGCCGGCCTTCGTCACAACGGAAGGCAAACGCAAATACCGCGACTACCCGGACTTTATCGTTAACTACGAGACGGAACCCGGTTCCGGGATCGGTTTCCTCGCCGGCTGGCGCGGCGAGGCCGGCGAGAAGTTCATGCGCGGCGCACCCAACCCGCGCCAGTGGGAGATGTACGCGAAAAACAATTGTTTCTACCAGTATGAGTTGCCGCGCTCCTACCAGTACATGCGCAACTGGAACAAGGGCTACCTGCAGTGGTCGCGCCACCACGGCCTGACGCGCTATGCCGAGCCGGTCAATATCCACATCTACTCGGAGGTGCTGCAGAAATTCCGCCTCTCAGCGCAGGGCCGCTGGGATGGCAGGCAGCCGCCGGACCGGCTGCGCAAGCGCATCGAGACACACTTTGATCCGTTGCCGTTCTATCATGAAACACTGGAGGCGCAACTGGTCGATACACAGGAATTCCCGCTGAATGCGATAACGCAACGTCCCATGGCGATGTACCACTCGTGGGATTCACAGAATGCCTGGCTGCGACAGATCCACACGCACAACTACCTGTTCGTCAGTCCCCGGCTGGGGCATGCCAACGGCTTCGACGACGGCGACTGGGTGTGGGTGGAATCACCACATGGCAAGGTGCGCTGCATGTGCCGCTTTACCGAAGCGGTCGAGCCCGGCACCGTGTGGACATGGAACGCCATCGGCAAGGCGGCTGGCGCCTGGGGCCTGTCACCCGACGCCAACGAATCCAGCAAGGGCTTCCTGCTGAACCACGTCATTGCCGAGGAACTGCCGCCCTGCGAGGACGGTGAGCACCTGTCGAATTCCGACCCGGTCACCGGCCAGGCGGCGTGGTATGACGTGCGCGTCAAGGTCTACAAGGCCGACAAACAGGAACCAAAGGAAAGCTCGCCACAATTCAAGCCGCTGCCGCTGGCGCCGGGTATGGAAAAACGCCGCGGCCGCTGGCAGGGCTATGTTGCCGGCATGTTCCGCAAGAAAGGATAAGCGCATGACCCAACTCGCACTCGTCATCGATCTGAATGTCTGCGTCGGCTGCCACGCCTGCGTCACCATCTGCAAGGCATGGAACACCTCGGGCTGGGCCGGTCCCATGACCGATCAGCGACCCTATGACCGTGACCCCACCGGCACCTTTTTCAACCGCGTGCAGACCTTCGAGGTTGGCACCTACCCCAACACCGAGACCGTGCACTTCCCCAAGAGTTGCCTGCACTGCGAGGAGCCACCGTGCGTCCCGGTCTGTCCGACCGGCGCCAGCTACAAGCGCGAGGAAGACGGCATCGTGCTGGTGGACTATGACAAGTGCATCGGTTGCAAGTATTGCTCATGGGCCTGCCCCTACGGCGCCCGCGAGATCGATGAGAAACAGCGGGTGATGAAGAAGTGCACCCTGTGCGTCGACCGGATTTATGACCAGAGTCTGCCAGAGGCGGAGCGCAAGCCGGCCTGCGTACTGGCCTGCCCGACCAGTGCCCGCCTGTTCGGCGATGTCCATGATCCGGATTCGCACGTCTCGGTCATGATCCGCGAGGAAGGCGGCTACCCGCTGATGCCGGAGTGGGGCACCAAACCTGCCAACCACTACCTGCCGCGGCGCAAGACCCGCCTGCGCATCCATGAGGATGAACTGCTGCGCGCGGACAATCCGCTCAAGAAAGAGGGCCAGTTACCGGCGCCCTCCGGCGACGAGCAGACCCTCGACGATATCACCAGCTGGTAGACCGACATGCACCCTGCACTTTCCGTTATCCTGCTAACCACCCTGCTCGGCGTCGGCCAGGGCCTGTTCCTTGCACTCTATACCGGACAGCTCTATTCGGTCGCCAGGCTGCTGGAGCACCAGGACAGCCAGACCTTTTATGCGGTCGGCAGCGCCCTCGCCCTGGCCTTCCTGGCTGCCGGCCTCATCGCCTCCTTTTTTCACCTCGGCCACCCGGAACGCGCCTGGCGTTCGATTGCGTGCTGGCGCACCTCGTGGCTGTCGAGGGAAGTCATCGTGCTACCGCTGGTCATGTTGCTGGTGTTTCTCTATGGCCTGTTTCATTACCTCGAATGGACCACACCCCTGTTTACCGTGGCCGGCACCCTGCCGGTCGACGCAACGCTGATCATCGGTGCACTGGCGACACTGGCCACCTTTGCGCTGTTCATCTGCACCGCCATGATCTATGCCAGTATCCGCTTCCTGCAGGAGTGGCACAGCGCACTGACCGTCATCAACTTCACCCTGCTGGGCGGCGCCTCCGGCTTCATGCTGGCGGCCGCCTTCTCCGCCTTCATCGGAGTGCACCTGGTCGGTTTTTACGCTACCTGGGCCGTGATCCTGACGCTCGCCGCCCTGCTGACGCGCGGCGCCTCGCTGTTGCGCAACCATCGCCTGCGACCCAGGTCCACCCTGCAGAGTGCGATCGGCGTACGCCACACCACCATTCGGCAGATCGCTCAGGGTGCCATGGGCGGCTCGTTCAACACCCGCGAGTTCTTCCATCACCAGCCCGGTCGTGTAATCCGCATGGCACGTGCCGGCTTTCTTGTGCTCGTGTTTCCCCTCCCGATACTGCTGCTGGGCGCCGCCTGGGGCCTGTCGTCGGAGGTCCTGCCGCTGCTGGCCTTCCTGACCCAGTACCTGGGCCTGCTCATCGAACGCTGGTATTTTTTCGTCGAGGCCCGCCACCCGCAGAACCTCTATTACCAGTCGATCGCCTGACGCGCTGCCGCAAGCTTCCACTCCCGCTCACTACAATGCAGGCAAGCTGTGTCCTTGATGCGAGTGTTATTGTTCGATCCGGCAAAGCTGCAGCTGCGATGAGAATCCCCCTCAAAATCGGGTAACATGGGTAGACCCGGGCTGTCTCAGGCCTGCGTTACCGGGAGCAATGCACACATGGACACGGGCAGTCACGAAAGCATGTCATTCCGTGAGGGCATCGACCGCATGGTCGACCGCGCTTCACTGGCGATTGGCCTCAACCCCGAGACGGCCAAGGTGATCCAGGCCTGCAATGCCGTCATCCAGCTCAAGTTTCCGGTGGGTATTGACGGCAATGTGGAAGTCTTCACCGGCTGGTGGGCGATTCACAGTGCACACCGCCTGCCCGCCAAGGGCGGGCTGCGCTTTGCACCGCTGGTGAACCAGGACGAGACCGAGGGTCTGGCCGCGCTGATGAGCTACAAGTGCGCCATCGCCGACATTCCCTTTGGCGGTGCAAAAGGCGGCCTGCTGATCAACCCGGGCGACTACACGGAAGACCAGCTGCGCAAGATCGTGCGCCAGTTCACCATGGAACTCGCGCGCAGGGACTTCATCAATCCCGCGACCAATGTACCCGCCCCCGACTTTGGTACCTCGTCACGCGAAATGGCGTGGATTGCCGATACCTACAAGGCGCTGTTTCCCGATGACGTCAACCGCGACGCCTGCGTGACCGGCAAACCGCTCAATCGCGGCGGTGTACCGGGCCGCACCGAGGCCACGGGCAAAGGCGTGCAGTATGCGCTGCAGGAATTCTTTCGCCACGCCGAACGGGTCGCGGATGCCGGACTCAGTGACGGCCTGTCATCCCAGCGCATCGTCATCCAGGGGCTTGGCAATGTCGGCTACCACGCGGCCAAGTACCTTGCCGAAGAAGACGGGAGCACGATCATCGCCATCATTGAGCGTGACGGTGTGGTGGTTAACGAAGACGGCCTCAACGTGCACGATGTCAGGCAATACCTTGCGGAAACCGGCGGACTGAAGGGATTCCCCGCGGGCAACTACAGCGCGCAGGGCGAACAGGCACTGGAAATGGAATGCGATATCCTCATTCCTGCTGCGCTTGAATCCCAGGTACACGCGGGTAATGCCATGCGCATAAAGGCAAAGCTGATTGTCGAGGCTGCCAACGGCCCGGTCACCTACCAGGCCGATGAAATCCTGCGGGAACGCGGCATCACCATACTGCCGGATATCTTCGTCAATGCCGGCGGTGTCACCGTGTCCTATTTCGAATGGACCCGCAATCTCTCGCACATGCGCTTCGGGCGCCTGCAGCGCGGCCTCGATGAACTGCGCGGGATGAATTACCTGGCCGCACTGGAATCGCTTACCGGTAAACAAACCCCGGAAAATCTGCGCCGGGAAATCATGCGCGGGGCCAATGAACTGGACCTGATCCGCTCCGGTCTGGATGACACCATGCGCATGGCATTTCGCGACATTGTCGAGATGCTGCGGCATCACCCGAACATCAGCGACTATCGCACCGCTGCCTACGCCATCGCCATCAACAAGATGGCACAGTCCTATTATGAGCTGGGGCTGGCCGAGCCCCTCTAGCGTAAATACCGAACGGGGTAACCGGACTCGCCACCTGCCGAATTCCCCAACGTACCACCAATCGCTGTTCCCCGGGCAGGTGTTGCAAATCCAATGCAGGTTGCAATCTGCGTACCCTTAGAGAGGCGTAACTGTTCGTTTTAAATGGTGCGCAGCGCGCAGACTGCGCCAGTACCCACACCCTTTTCGGCACCCTCCTAACCCGCCGGCACGCCCGGTTCCTGTTCGCCAACCGTGCCTGCTGTCGACCCGCAGCGCCGACGCGGAAACAGCCAATAAAAACCCTAAAGGGATCGCTGCGGGTGTCGATACATGATTGCATTAGAATTTTCTAATATGCTGTATTTTTAATTTACTACTCGAAAGGAGGCACCACTATGTACTGGGATACCCTGACCGCAACAGGCGCTTTCATCTCCATTGTGTGGGCAATTGGCGCATTCTATCTGGAGCTGCGCAATCGCCCCGGTCGTACATCATAATGACCTGCGGAGGATCTGAGCCATCCAGCACGTTGTCTGTGTGGTGACAGGCAGCACTCTGTCACCACATAGCACCACATCTCAATCGAGGCTGTAATCGCCCGCTTGCGGGACGCATAACCCGGCGCCGATGTTGAACAGCGCTCAGGCAGCGGCCAGCCCTGCGGCCGCCAGTCATTGTATTTCATCCGCAATGGCATAATGATTATCAATCACATACGAATTACTTTTACATTCCACTGTAACTTTCATTAGTAGCGGAATCTCCGGCAAGCCGTATAATCCAAGTCCTCGTAACAGGATATGGCCGCGCGCATGCGTGGCTTTTTTATGTAAATGACGAACACTGCAGACAGCGAAATCTCCATACCCGACGACAAGGAACTGCGCAGCCGCGTGCGCATGTTTGGCAACATGCTGGGAGAAGTCCTGCTTGAGCAGGCAGGCACGGATATCCTGTCGGCCGTCGAGACACTGCGCAGGGGATACATTCGACTGCGCAAACAGGATAACCCCGCCCTGCGCGCGCGCCTCTCCCGGGTCATCGACAAGCTCAGTCCTGACGACCTCACCGACGTGGTACGCGCCTTCAATCTGTATTTCAGCCTGGTCAATATTGCCGAGGAGTCATTCCAGCACCGGCACCGCCGCCAGCAGGCGCGCCGACACGCCGCCGTCAGGATGGGTTCCTTTACCCAGACCCTGCAGGAGTTTCACGCTGAAGGGGTCACGCCGGAACAGATACAAACCCTGCTCAGCGAAACACTCTACATGCCGGTATTCACGGCGCATCCAACCGATGCGATTCGTCGCACCGTGCTGTATGCCTTGCGACGTATTTTCATTACCAGTGAACAACTTTATGACCGGCGCATCAGTCGCGAGGAACGCGAGGATATCCGTCACACCATAAAACAGCAGATACAGGTGCTGTGGAAGACCGATGAAGTACGCGTTAACAAACCGACTGTCGAGGATGAAATACGCAACGGTCTGTATTTCTTCCGCGAAAGCCTGTTCGAGGCCGTCCCGGAAACCTACCACCACCTGGAAAAGGCCATACAGCGCGTGTATGGCACAGACGGTCACACACCTGCCACGGCCATAACGATCCCTGGCGGATTGATTCGCTTCGGCTCATGGATTGGCGGTGATCGCGACGGCAACCCCTTTGTTAAACCGTCAACCACTTCACTGGCACTGCGCATGCATATGCGCGAAGTGCTGATTGCCTACCTGCAACGGGTAGAGGAACTGTCCTACCGGCTGACCCATTCATCCACACTGTGTGAGTTCTCCGCTGCCTTTATGGCGAGCCTGGAGGCTGACGAGCGGCGCTTTCCCGATATCCTCAATGACCTGTCTTCCGACTATGTGAACGAGCATTACCGACGCAAACTGCGCATCATGCGCGGCCGTCTGAAGATGAACCTGAAAGCGGTATGCGAGCGTATCGAGAAGCCGGATACAGACCCGGCCGGCCAGGCCATTGGCTATGCCAGCGAACAGGAGCTGTTACGCGATCTGCAATTGATTTATGACTCGCTGCTTGCCGGCGGCGATGTCAACATGGCCGATGCCCGCCTGAAGGACCTGATGCGCCTGGTCGAAACCTTCGGCTTCTACCTGATGCACCTCGATATCCGGCAGGAATCAACACGACACACCGCGGCCGTGACCGAGATCCTCAAGCATCTTCCGGATGGCATCGACTATGCCGCGCTCGACGAGGACGCACGCCAGCAGCTCATCACCCGGGCACTGGCCGCAACACCACCGGACCTCGACCGTCCTTCCCTGTCCACGGACACCCGCGAGACGCTGGAAGTGTTTGATGTGATGCGCTGCATGCAGGCCGAAGTCAGTCCCAAGGCGTTTGGCAACTACGTGATCTCGATGACACACACGGCCAGCCACATCCTCGAGGTGATGTACCTTGCCTGGTTAACGGGCCTTGCTGGCAAGGATAACAACGAGTGGTTTTGCCGCATCCGCATCAGCCCGTTGTTCGAGACCATCAATGACCTCGATCATGCGCCGGCCATACTCACCCAGCTGCTGGGGAATGAAACCTACCGCGAATTGCTCAACAAGGCCTGCCACTGCCAGGAGATCATGCTGGGCTATTCAGACTCCTGCAAGGACGGCGGCATTCTCGCATCCAACTGGAGCCTCTACGAGGCACAGCAACAGATCATTGCAATCACCCGTCAATACAACCTGCAGGTCAGGCTGTTTCATGGCCGTGGCGGCACCGTCGGACGCGGCGGCGGCCCGACCTACGAGGCCATCCTGTCCCAGCCGCCGGGTACCGTACACGGCCAGATCAAATTTACCGAGCAGGGCGAAGTGCTGCGCTACAAGTACAGCAACCCCGAGACCGCACTGTACGAACTGTCCATGGGCCTCACCGGCCTGCTCAAGGCGAGCCGTGTCGTCATCAAGGAACACGTCAGGGACCGGCGTGACTACATGGGCATCATGGATGAATTGACCCGCCTCGGAGAGGACGCCTACCGTGACCTGATCGATCACACAGACGGTCTGTTCGACTATTTTTATGAAATCACGCCAGTCACTGAAATAGGCCTGCTGAACATCGGTTCAAGACCGTCGCACCGCAAACAGCAGGACCGCTCGAAGGATTCCATTCGCGCCATTCCGTGGGTATTCGGCTGGGCGCAGTCCCGGCACACCCTGCCCGCCTGGTACGGCCTTGGCAGCGCACTGGAAAACTGGCGCGATAATGACCCGTCACGGCTTGCCAGTCTGCAGAACATGTACCGTGACTGGCCGTTCTTCCGTTCCCTGCTGAGCAATATCCAGATGGCCCTGTTCAAGGGCGAAATGGATATTGCCCGTGAATACACGCGGCTTGCCAGTAACCCGCAACTTGCCGATGCCATCTACAGCAAGATCCGGGCGGAATACCGCCGCACCGTCACCCAGGTACTGCACATCGCCGGCATCCATCACCTGCTGGAAGACAACCTGCCGTTGAGCCTGTCACTGCATCGGCGTGACCCCTACCTCGACCCGCTGAACAACATCCAGGTGACCCTGCTGTCGCGCTACCGCAACAGCGATCTTGGCGACGAACAGCGCAATCGCTGGCTGAAACCGCTGCTGCTGAGCATCAATGCGATTGCCAGCGGCATGCGAAATACCGGCTAGCGGAGAGTGGCGCAGTGAACACCGGTATTCGCACACGGCAATGTGATTGGGTTATAGTAGCCGCACCTGAATCAATAGAGTTAAAGCACACATGACAAACCGGCTTGCACTGGTTGTTGATGACTCGAAAACGGCACGCGTCACCCTGAAGCGCATGCTGGAAAAGCAAAACGTCGAGGCCGACACGGTGGACTCCGCCCAGATGGCTATCGACTATCTTGTCGAGAAGGCACCGGATGTGATCTTCATGGATCACATGATGCCGGGCATGGACGGCCTGCAGGCAGTTGAGGCCATCAAGAGTAACCCGGAAACCGCCACCATCCCCATCATGATGTACACCTCGAAAGAAGGTGATCTGTACGTCAGCCAGGCACGCGCACTGGGCGCCATCGGCATTCTGCCAAAGCAGGTGGAACCCGCCGAACTCTTCGAAGTCCTCAATAAACTCGGGCTGATTGAAGACCGGCGCACCCCGCGGATGTCCGACGAGAACCGTTTTGTCCTGTTAAACGAGCCCCCCCAGGAAATACCGCTGTCGGCATCCAAAGAAGACATGGAGGAGATTGCGCGCAAGGCCGCAGCCGCTGCCAGTCAATCGCATGTGCAACAGGGACACCTGGCCTCATTACTGGAAGATTACCATCACGAAATGGTCCAGGATGTCCGTGAACTCAGGGCCGAGCTGGACCAGCTGTCGGCGGCCCCTGCAGCAAAGGGCAGTTTCAACCTCGTCCCTCCCCTGGTGGTCGGACTGTTGATGCTGGTGCCATTACTGTGGTCAATCAGTAGTAACGATGAAACCCGCACCGCGTTGCAGGCAGCCAACCGGCAGCTGGACCAGCTGGAGCTGGCACAGCTTTATCAACAGGAACAGGCCAGCGCCAGCACTTCAACCAGCGAGGAATTACGCGCGCAACTCAATCAACAGAAACGACGCACCACCGAACAGGCCGGCCTGTTGTATAACAGTATTACCTGGGCCATTAACCAGAGCAGCCCCTACGACATCCAGGAGGAGGCCTACAGTGACCGGCGCCTTACCATCATCCAGGAACTGATCGCACGCCTGCAGGCACTCGGCTTCAGGGGCACGGTGCAACTGCATTCACACCTCGGGGAGTTTTGCCTGGATGGCGACGAGGTGAGTGGCTATATCCTGCCACCCCCTGACATGCCGGTCACTGACTGCACATTGATTGGTCATCCGTTGCAACAACTGCCGACACTGGGTGAAAGACAGTCCATCGCCTTTGCAAATTTTCTCGCCACATCACCCCTGGTCAACAACAGCGACATCAGCATAGACCTCGTTCCGCATCTATACAGCCGTCCCCGTGTGAACTATCCGCCACAGCACCAGGACGTCACCGCTTTTGAATGGAATCGCATTGCCGCCGCCAATAACCGGGTGGAAGTGACCTTGATTCCGGACGCAGAGTCTTAACAGCATGCAGCAGGGGTGAATGCTCCATCAGCCAACACCGGTGGCTTCCGCTTACGGCTAAATGCCGGATCATTATTCCGGTAGAGGAACGAACATTATCGGGCCAGCGCATTTGCTCAGCAGACCCTCATCCGTCAGATCTGTTAAGGCACCGTACAAGCGGCTATGTCCATGGCAACCTAAAATAACCAGATCAATGTCCAGTCTTTCAGATTCCCTCAATATCGTTTTTATTATTGGTCCTTCAAGCAGCAGCGCTTTGGCATCAACATCCCTGTCACGCAGACACTGCGCGAGATGCTGCAGAAAATCGCGTTCATGATGAAGCTCGGTCGCGATCTCGCGGCGTAATGTCTTGCTATCAACATTAAAGGGTTCCTGGTGCGTGTGCGGCACGACATGGAGAACCCACACCTTGCTGGAAAAGGCATTTGCCAATTCAAGGGTTCGCTCCATTATGGGTGATGCGATAGTGGTGCTCTCACAACTATCGATTGCCACGAGTAGATTTTTCACGGGTAAGTCATCTCCTTCACATTAACGCCATCACTTTTTCAAACGCCATAACAACCAGCCGTATAGTGCAATATTGATCATTATAACAAAACTGCCAAGCGCAATTTGCAGGTTGCTGTCGAGCTCAGCGGGATACAGGACGGGCAGAATATACTGCTCGACAAACCCGCCACTGTAACCGGCCTGACCACCGGCCGCCCGAAGCTTCAGCTCCAGGGGCGTCAAGGGACACAGCCAGCCACGAAATTCCAGCAGCACAGCCCACACCACAGCCGGCAAATGCAGCAACGCCATCCAGCGCCACCTGAACACCAGCAGTGCACCGGCGATAACGAATATCACAAAGCCAAGATGTAGTAACACAACGGCATCCGCTGCCAGTCTGTAGAACATGCCTTGCGTACCCCGTATTGCCACCCCTGCAGGCTACAAGGTATCACGTGCGGTTAGCGCCTGCCGGCAATGCGAGTTCAGGGTACGAGCAACAGCCGCTGGTATTGTCCCCGAAGCCGGCGCGGTTATGACAATATTGACAGGATTTATGCCACATTCATCATGCAGCCGCGGCCATTCAAAATTATTTGCTGTTTGCGAGCGAAGCGAAGCAATCTCGTAACCAGTGAATCAACGAGTTACAGATTGCTTCGTCACTTTGTTCCTCGCAATGACGACACATCAGAGGTTCCTAAGGTTATACAGCCGTTCTGGAACGCCCGAAGACCAGGACCATAATCTCAAACAACACTGAACCGGAAGTGGCCATCATGAAAAAACACAAACACACCGTATTTACCCTCTATCCGGGCCTGCTGCTCGCCACCGTGCTCTGTTGTAGCTCATTCAGCATGGCCGCAGAACCAGTCGCTGGCGGCGATGCCGCCATCACCCAGGACACGGCCAATGCCATCCTCAAGGAACTCAAGGAAATCCGGCAGGTGCTGGAGAAGATCGAGAAACAGGGCGGACGCGCCGCCAAAGGGCCCTCCAAACCGACTACCGCAACATTCTCTATCAAGGGCAAACACACCCTCGGCGCGGCGGATGCCCCGGTTACCGTAGTGGAATTCGCCGACTACCAGTGTCCGTTCTGCCTGCGCTTTGCCAAGACCACGTTTCCGCTGCTGAAACAGAAATACATCGATACCGGCAAGGTGCGCTGGGTAGCGCTGAATCTGCCCCTGCCCTTTCACAAGGACGCCCGCAAGGCGGCACAGGCCGCCCACTGCGCCGGTGAACAGGACAAGTTATGGGAAATGCGCGATGTTCTGTTCAGGAATCCAAAGCAGCTGAATACGAAACAGTTACCCGTACACGCCGAGACACTCGCTCTGAACATGGACGCCTTCAACGAATGCCTGCAGAGTGACCGGCACCTGGCTGAAATTGACCAGGACGCGAAAGATGCGAATGCCGTGCGCCTCACCGGCACCCCGAGTTTCATCATCGGTAAAAGCACCGGCGAGGAGATCACCGGACAGGTCGTGATCGGTGCACAGCCCATGAATGCATTTGACAAGGCAATCAGCAAGGCGCTGGCGCAACAAACCGCGGAGAAGAAAACGCCGTAGCTAACAGAATCGCGCCGGGTATGCCCTCCTGCCAGACTCTCGGGGAGCATCATCGCGGCGGAGACGCCGCTCCGCGATTGGGTTTTCCCACAACCAACACACCCCTGCAATAATCACAGAACACCCCTGATTGTAGGAGCGGCGTCCCCGCCGCGATTGGGTGATATCACAACCAAACCGCATCCCAATGCGGATAATCACCCAGCTTCCTGACCAACCCGGCGCGCAAGGGATTGGCAACCACATAGCGCGCCAGCTTCACAAGATCCTCTTCACGACGAACAGCATGATCATGAAACCCGGATTGCCAAATGCGGCATCCGATACGACGTGCCGACATTGATTTAACAGCGCCGACGACAGGGGATAGAGCGCGCCTCTCTGTCAGCGTCATCAACCAGTGAAGATGCTCAGGCATCAACACATACGCCAGTGTCTCGGCCAGCCCGCGTTGTTGCGCCTCTCTCATACAAGTCACCACACAACGGGCCTTCTGCACATCATGAAACCATGGAATGCGGTTCTGTGTGACAGCCGTAATCAGGTAGATCCTGCCTTGTTCCGAATAACGCCCGGTGCGTAAATTGCTGGCATGAGGTTTTTTGTCCA
>CAMYIO010000047.1 GCA_947258515.1 uncultured Ectothiorhodospiraceae bacterium | reverse complement strand
TTTCTTTGCCCATCTGATCCAGCAATTGGGCTTTTATTACAGCATGGAATCCTGGAGGAAAAGAGTTGACAAGAGAAGAAAACCTTGAACGTCAAATTAAGTTGTTACTTGATATTAAGGATTATATAATTATGGAAGGTCGTGGAGAATCTTCAGACGGAACTTGGGCTGAAGATAGCTTCTTTGTAGTCGATATTTCCATCCTGATTTAAATCTGACTCTTGAGTTTGAGTTAATCCATTTTCAAATCTAAATACTGATTCATAGATTCCATCAAAATTATCATCCTGCTTTGATACTTCCAGTATTCCCTTTCTATCAAAGTTATAAATAACATCTACGTTTCCATCAAAGTTTCTATCTACTTCGGTTCTACTTATCCGATTATCTTTGTATGTCCACTTTTCATCTAATACACCGTCACCATTCATGTCTATACCGTCTTCTGTAACTGGTGAGTTATATGCCCAGTAAATCAAACCACCACCAACTACTACACCAATCAGAAATACTGACACCCCATTAGATGATTTATTTCCAGATCTATCTTCTTTATCTACTTCAATAGCCTCCCAATCTTTTATTACTCGGGCTGCCTTTTCATAATTCGAATCATCCACCATTACACGAACAAGGTTTATTGCCTGTAGTTCGCCAACACCGCCTGGTAAATACTCACCATCCACCCTCCCTTCTATTCCCTCCTGCACCAACAGGTTCAGAATCATATGAGCATCTAGAGAGGTTGAGGCTTCGTATACACTTTTCATAAGAAATCTAATGTTTAAGCCTAACCGCACAGTTTACTGCGTCGGCTGCATTGGCGTTAGCTGTCTTCATCCTTAACTTTTCGCTTTATCTTAAATGGGAGACCCACTATCAACGCAAGGATACTTGCCATAAAGAATCCAGTTACCGACGAAATTAGCCAAAATGGATCTAAATAACCCAGTTCGATATAACTTGCGATCTGCATCCCTGCCACCACTCCGGTTGCCGCCATAAAGGATGCTAAGAAATATCTTTTGATAAAAGCATGGCACCCGGCCGCGATTAAGACCGCGGACAAGAGAAACAATATCATTATTACTATTTCTGACATTATCTATAGACATCTAACGTTTAAGCCAAGCGGCGGCGAAGCCGTCCGACTGGGGCGCCTTGTGTGATTATTCTCTAAAATGGGATCGGTTCACCATCGTCATCATATGGTGCTATATCGCTTATTAAATTAAGAAATACCCCAAGTGAATCGCATAAGTTTTTTACTGTTTCACTGCACATCAGCTTCTCTTCTAGTGTTTTTGCTTTTTCCATTGCTTTTAATGCAGTGAATATTTCTATAGAAATACCATCCATTATTTTCTCAGGATCCATTTTCCCTCCGATTTAATTTGCCTTGCTGTGTAGATTGAGCTCTCATTGGCACATAACAGTGAGTAGACAGGAAATTCACGTAATCAAATACGTGAGATTCCCGTGTATCCCGCACTTGGCTTGATGAGTGAAAGGTAAAATACATGCTCAATTACTTGTGACAGGTTCCTGTAATCAGCACCCTAGCTGAATCATCACCCATTTTCCAGTCTGTTCGGTACTGGATAAATTCGGGGAACTCCCGTCTATCACGCATTTGTGCTCTCAAGTCATCAGGATTGCTGTATATACATACAGTTTATTGAAGTGAAGGATGAACCCAATGAAAACGTCATTTCTCGGGCGTGAAAAATACGCATGAGAAAGAACTGCTGGACGGTTACTGACAGGTCTGGCTACCTCACGCCCTGGCGCAACCAGGCACTTCACGGATCGTCTTGGCGGGGGCGTTTCCTGCGGCCTTCGAACTTTACGATTGCCTGGACAATGATGTCGTAGGGCAGGTTTTCGAGGCGGCCGTATTTCTCGATGGCGGCGTCGATCAGACCGATGGCGTTTTCAATGTTGGTGTCAGCTGCGCGCTCTGGCTTGATCAGGCCTTGCAGTCCCAGCAGCCCACCGGTCTGTACCTTGATTTCCTTGGCGTGTGGCAATGGACCGTCGGCACTGGTGAGGTGCAATGCAAAACGGGAATTGCGGCGCATGCTGTTCAGAAACTCGATGCAGAGGGCGTTGGCGGCAGCGGATTTGCAGGCGATGCCTTCACGGTCGGCGAGGTGAAAGCGTTGCGATTGCTTGCAGGTGCAGCGTCGGGAATTGATGGTTTTTTCGAAGACGCAGCGACGCTCGTTAATACTGTGGTAAGTGTCCTTGTAGGCCTTTTCTTCCATTGCAGTGTGAGGCGTGCGCTATTTTTCCCACTCCTTGGCAATCGGCTCTTCGCGGTATTCAATCAGGCGTTGTTCCGCTTCCGCTGCATTCTCAGCGAAGATGATCTTGTAGGACTGGTTGTCCTGCAGCTGTTCCTCAGTGCGCAGTCGTCTGACCTCGGTTTTCGCCTGTTTGAAGTTCTCGAATTCGCTGACCGGTTTCACGGCTTTCTTCGTGGTGGTGTCAAGGGTGGTAACAGTATAGATATAGTAGGGCATGTGTAATTCCTGCATTTACTCGTGTGTAGTTAAAGTCATTGCCGTCTCGCTAACGCTTCCTCTGTGTGCAGCAAGTCATTCTCCTTTTGCCGCCAGGTACGGTGTCTTTCGGATTACAGGCTGTCAAGCACGACCGATGAGACCTGCGTATTGTGCATGATGATACAGCCACTGTGACGACCTACACCATCCTCGCTGTAATCAAAAGTATAGGTGCGTTTCAGGCCCGGGCCGCTGCCGGCTGTAAAGTAGGGCCTGATACTTTTAAGGGTTGCGGTACCGTCGAGAAACTGTAAACCCTGATTTTTGCAGGTTTGCCGGGCAATCTGTATGGCCATGTCGCGACAGTGCTGGCTGATCTGCCAGAACCAGACCAGCAATGCAATTATCAGTAGCAGGGTGAGTGGTGCCATGATCCAGTGCTTGTCCTTGTTGGTTTTCCTGCACGCTAGTCCTGCGGCAGGTATGTGCCACGATGTTGTCGGTGATTTTACACGGATTGATAGACATAAGGATAAAGTGGTTATTCTCTCGGGAACAGCATGTGAGTCATGCTAGAATGTTGCTTTGTATGGAGAGTCCTGGTTGCAGGGCAGTGGATAACAGGAATGTCAGCGCTAACCCAGGAAGATCGTACACAACTTGGCCGCCTGGTCGTCAATCTGCTTGACGACTGGGGCATCAAGGCGTCAGACCAGGTCAATATACTCGCCCTGCCGGATGGCACGCCGGGCCGCAAGATGCAACGTTACCATGAGGATACACCGCTGCCGGATGATCCCGAAGTGATGAAGCGTGTCGAACACCTGATGGGTATCGCCGACGCGCTGCGTACCACCTTTCCCCGTAATGCCAATATCGCCGTGATTTGGTTGAAGCAGCCGTGCAAGCGCCTGCGCCGCCGCCGCCCGCTTGAGATCATGCTGGAAGATGGACTGAGTGGCCTGATTACCGTGCGCACCCATCTGGATTGTTCTTTTGCGTGGCGTGAATCAGAACGCACGGACTAGCTATTCACTCACCGGCCAGGAATCACCCGGGTCATGATGCCGCCGGCCACCGGCAAGACTGTTTCTTGTTTTCTCCCACCAGGCAGCCACATCTTTCGTCGTCCCTGAATCAAACTTGAAACGCAGTTTGGCATACGGACCACTTGCCGTGTAGCCGGCCGCCGTGAAATCGCTGTCCCGGTAACCGGCAAAGTTGTAACCGGCGCTGAGCCAGAGATTCTTGAAGAGGTTGACGCCCACGGAGGGTCCCGCTGAATACAGCAGCGTGTTGCTGTTGCTGCTGTAGCGTATGCTACCCTGCAGCCCGACATCCCAGCGCGCGTTGATGTCATGGCGGTACTCGCTGCCGAGTGCCTGTGTCAGGCCGTCATAGCGCACGCCGTCAATCGTGTCCTTGCCGTACTTGATGCCATAGTGCAGGGCTATCTGGTTGCGACGATCGGGCAACAGGTTCAGGTTCAGGTTGTTGACGACTTTTCTGTTTTTAACAGAAAAACCGCTCTCGTCGTTGTCCTCATAATCAAAATCAAGTCGGTTCAGCAGGATCAGGCGGCTGCTGACAGGGCGGTAGGCAAGCGAAAATCGCGTGTCGGCCGTGGTGCGGTTGCCGCCGCTGGCGAGGTCGGCATCGATCAGCTGGCTGCCCAGTGACAGGCCGAGCCCCGGCGTGTGCTGGCGGTAAACACCGATAAACAGGCCACGCTGATCTTCCTGGTCACTGTTGCGGTATTCAAACCGTGAGGTGGCCGACCAGAGGTTGCGGGCATAACTGCTGCCTGCATAGACCGCCGTGAAGCTGCCGTCCAGGGTGCCGGTGCTGGGCGGGACGGCCGGATTGAAGGCCGTGGCTCCCGAGTCCTTCAGCACCCGGGTGCTGTCGATACCAAAATCAAGTTGCAGGTGCGGGTTAACCGCGTAACCCTGGGTAAGGCCCAGGTTGGAGAACAGGCGTGGCCCGTTTTCCGTGACTTGTGTTTCCAGTGAGGTGTTGATGGTGGCGAGTGCCCAGGGGTTGCTGCGCAGGCCAATCCGGGTGTTGCTGCTGTCGAGGCTGTCGCCGTAGGCAAATTCCTGCTCGGCAAACAGGCTGATGCGCTCGCTCAGCAAGTAATCCGCGCCGAGTGTGATGTTGCCGGGATAATCGATACTTTCGTTTTTGCCGTCAAGTGGCACCTCGGCGCGTGCGCGCAGTATCAGGCTGTCTCCCAGTAACGTGCGGCTTGCGCCGGCGGTGAGCAGGGTGGAGGTATTGGTTTCACCTGTGCCGAGGTCGTCGCGTGTATGGATCAGGCCGCTGGAGAGCCGGTAGTTTGGGCGGAAGTACTCGATGTTCGCCGTGGCGGAATTGCGCTTGTTGTCATTGACGAACACTTCATCACGATAGGCCTCGCCGTTAATGACGAGGTTTTCAGTCAACAGGTACTGCAGGTCCGCGCCAAAGCGACGCGTACCGCTATTACTGCCGGATTGCTGGCCAAGACCGAAGGCCGCGTCTTCTTCACGAAAGTACAGGCGACTGCTCATGCGCGGGTCGTTGTGGGCCAGTTGCGCGAGGTAGGCATTGCCGGATTCATCGTCGCTGCCAGTCGTCGTTGTATTGCTGCTGGCAAGCTCCACCCGCAGTTCCGTATTACGGTTGATGTCGTAGCGCAGATCGGTGCCAAACAGGTTGCCGCCGGTCTCGGTGTCGCCCTGGTGTATGGCACTGACGCCGACTTCCAGACGGTCATCCAGCAGTTTAATGCGTGCGCGACCGCCGCCCGAGAGTTTCTCGTTACCGGCACTGGAGGTTTCATAGATCGCCACGATGTAGACGGGATTGAAGAATTCGTCGCGGCTGGGGACTGGCTGTTTGAAAAACAGCGTGCCATCGAGTGTATTGATGTTGTAATCGAGGAAACGCGACAGTTCGCGTGACTCGATGACGATGCCGGGCCGAAAGCGGTCGCGGGTTACAAGGGTGATCTTCTCGCTGTTAATGATGATGTTTTTCTCTGACAGGGTGTACAGCCCGGAGGTGCCGTTGCCCTGGATCTGGTCGCGGATAAAGACCTGGTCGGACTCGGCGGCAAAGGCATTCACGCCATAACGCCTGCCTTCGTATTCAGTCTTGATGCCGGTCATGCTGCGGCTGTAACGTGACAGCCCGGTGACTGTCAGGCCGGTATTGAAATCACCGAACAGGGCATAGAACTGGTCACGTTCAATGCGCACATAGAGTTTCTTGGAACTGGGTGCATCGAAGCGCTGCTCCGTTGCGTCTCCATACAGGGTGTAATACCTGTCGGGATTGATGGTCTGGAACAGGCTCTGTTCACCGCGCTCACTGTCTGACTGGTTCTTTGTGTCATAGGCAAGTGTCAGCAGCATGTCGCCCTTGACGCGCCCCTTCGCATAGAATGCCAGCCTGCCGTCCTGATAGTAGTTTTCCTCGCCACCCGCGGCGTCCAGTGTCTCCATGTTGCCGGATACCTTGTTGTCACCGGCCGTACCTTCCGCCAGGCCGACCAGTATCCAGTCACGGGCGGCGGGTTTCAGCCACGCGTTCACCTCGCGCTCCTTGCGGTTGTGTACGCCGGGCGCGTACTTCGAATCCTGTGCAAAGCCAAAATACAGGGTCAGTTTTCCGGTAATGGTGGTCGGCTCGATTTCGATCAGGGCGATACCCTGGTTGCCGACCGTGTAGCTGGTCTTACCCAGTACCTGTCCGCTCAGCGGTCGCTCCCGGAGTGCATCGATGCGCTGTTTCGCAATGTAGGGCGGGTCGAGCCGGAAGTTGCCGACCACGCCCTCGCGCACCGGTTCGCCCCATTTGTCTGTGAGCCTGACGGCCACCACGGGTACGGTCCTGCCATCGGCGATCAGGCGTGAATAATCCTCAACGAACTCGGCATCCACGGGCATGCCGGAGAAGTGGATGTTGCGTTCCAGTGTAGCGGTTGTCTCGCCGGCCGCGTTGCGTGCAATCACCTCAATGCGGTTTTTACCTGCTTGCAGATCGATGCCGCTCCAGCGGCTGATCGTCAGGCGCTGGTCGCTGCTGCGCAGGCTGCCATCGGCGTTGATGTTACTGACCGGTTCGCCATTCAGTTGCAGGGTCAGGCGCTCACCGGCAGCGTGCTTGATGGCGATCTTGATCGACGGGATGGTCGGGTTGAAGTCGCTGCCCGGTGACAGCCATTCCAGTCCCGGCGTGGCCTGGTCCAGCCAGGTCTTGTCAAATTGTCCGCTGTTGTCACCGGCAGCCGGAATAATGATCGGTTCTTCCTGTTGGGCGATGTCAGTGCCGGCCTCGTGCACGCTGACGGTCTGCTGGCTGCTGTTGCCACCAGGCGGCGTCTTTTCACGCAGGTAAAAATCAGAACGCCAGATGAGGCCGCCGGCGATGTCGGCAAACTGCGAGTGCGTCGACCCGGCAAAGCGGGTGTTTTGTTCACACGCGAAGATTTCCAGGTGCTCGGGAATGCTGAGCGGATCAAGCTGGACCACATGGGTGCCGGGTACCAGTCCCTCGAAATGGTACATGCCCTTTTCATCGGTGATCACGTAACGGCCATCTTCCATGATCAGTCGCACTCCCGGGACGCCTGGCAGGCCGACATCGCTACCTGCTTCAGGCTGATCGATCTCGCAATTGCCCCGCATGACCCGCCCGAGAATGAAGCTGCGGCTGGTCAGCAGTTCGTCTTCAATCAGGATGATGGCGCGCGCAGCATTGGAACTCACACCGTTGTCATCCCGTGCCGTGGCCACGTTGACCGCCTCACCAGGGGGTGTACCAACGGTGACTTCTGCCACATAGGTGAGCTGCACGCTTTCACCGGGCCCAATGGTACCGACTGTAAAACGCAGTGTGCGCCCGTCAGCCGCTATCACGGGGTCTGGCATGACGGCCTTTCCCTGATGTGCTGAACCCTGCTGGTAGCGCAGACCGATGGGCATGACGTCGGTGATGATGACATCAGCCGCGCTTCCCTGGGCGCTGTTATTGACGAGGTCGAGTGTATAACGGACAAAGTCACCGCTGGCAGCCTGGCTGCGCGAGGCCGACTTTTGCAGGAACAGTTCACTCTCGGACGGATCAAGCGGCATGTCGATATTCAGGGGTGGTCCTGCCATGAGCATGAATTCCTTTCCGTAGGAAGCGTCCGGGTCCAGTGCAAAGGGTGCCTGCGGCAGTTGTTGCAGCGCTTCGATTTCACTGCCTGATGGTGCCTCGTAGGCTGGCATTACGACCTCCAGCCGGTAATGACCCATCGCCATGAACGGGAAGCGATAACCACCCGGCGGGAAGGTGTAGAGCGTGCCGCTGCTGTCTGTTGCTGTGCTACCACTGACCACGGTTGAGGGAAAGGTGCTGATACCGTCGTCACCAAACACTTCGGCAGGCAGGCCGCTGAAGGCATCCACGATGGTGACCCTGGCGCCATCGACGGGATTGCCCGTGGCGCTGTCGAATACGATCCCGAAGGGGTCGACCAGTGCATCGTCTCTGGCCGTGTCGGTGCTGTCGTAGAGGTCGACATAGGTGACGCTGATCCTGTTGTTCTCAGCAACCGCTAGTAGGCAGTCAAACTGCAGTGCCGACATAGACCTGCTCTGGATGTAACCGACGAAGACACCGCTGTTGATATCTGTCTCGGATAGCTGTAGCCGCTCCTGGTCAGCGCTTGCATCCACCTTCAGGGTTACCTCTACGCTATCGCGACGGGTCCGGTCGAGGTTGCGGTTCTTGTCGGTGATCTCGATGAACACCGGTTCACCCTGGTGAAAACGCTCGGCATGCACCAGCTCGATGGGGACGCTGACATCGAGCACGCCGATGCCGGGATAGCTCGGATTGGCGAGCGGCGGGAACGGCCCGGCGGCACTGCCGAGACTGCAACCGGTGGGTGCAACCGCTGTTGGCGCGGCGCCACTACCGCTGGGCGCATACTGGAAAAAAACGGCTTTGGCGGGTGTCAGCAACAGGCGGGTCGTGATGTCCACCGTATTGGATGTACGGTTCTCGGTGCTCCCCGCCACAGCGAACGAGGCATTGGCGGTATTGCTGATGAGGGTGCCGGGTCCGACCGCCAGCACCGGGTTGCTGCCCATCAGCAATAACGACAGCAACCCCAGCCAGACTGCAGCGAGTGCCCGGCAGTGTAATCTTCTGTTGCTACAAAAACTGTATTTTGGGCGATGACAAAAAAGTGCGCTGCCGGTGTGAAAAAATATCTCCACCCGGCAGCGCGTGCTACGCCCGATTGTGTGCAACAGCTGCATGACACGCAGGTCACATGGTTATCAGTTAATGGTGACGCTATAGGTGATGGTGCAGGTTGAGCCACTGGTAACGGTACCGACATTGAGGGTCAGTGTCGGTGTGGCAAAGCTGTCGCTGGTTGCGCCATTGCAACCGCTATCGAAGCTGACACTACCGGCATTATAAGTGACATTGGCAACCTGCAGATCATCGGTCAGCACCATTGAGGTTACAGGCACAGTGTCGCTGTTAATGATTTTCACTGTGTAGGTCACCGTGGCACCCGGGATGGCCTTTGCATCGGGTGCGAGCGTGGCGGGTACAAGGCCGTCGTTCGTCACTTCCGCGTCCTTGGTCACGGTGACGTTTGCGAACTGCACGGTAAAGATACCGGAAGCCGAGTGTTTGCCATCCTGCGCGTCATCGTTTGCGACACCGGCGCTGCCCGCCGCCTCGGCGAAGGCGGTATCGACCGCTGCCGGATCATCTGGCCCGATTGTCTTGGCAGCCGGTGTCGGGGTGCCGGCATAGGTTGCCTGTGCCAGCAGGTGATATAGCGAGGTTTGTGTATCACCCGCTGTACCCGGCGTGTTCGCGACGATCAGGAGTTTGATGGAGGCGTCAGGTGCCAGATCACCAACGTTGTTGCCTGCCGTATAGGGCGTATCCGTTCCCGCCTCGTAGGTTCCAACGATGCCGTTGTCGATGAAGATACGCACACTGTCCATGTCGAAATCGTCATCGGTGGCATCAAGGCCGGTAATCGTGCTGAGCAGGTAGCCGTGGGTATCATTACCGGTGTTGGTCAGGGTAAATGGCAACACCTGGTCAGTCGAGTTCGGGATGACTGTTGCACCACCGTTACTGACCACAGTCAGGTCCACCTTGCGGTCAACCTTGAAGGTGGTCGCCTGGTTACCTGGCGTGCCGGTATCACCGTCGGATAGCAACGCTGGCTGGTCAGCACCCCCGATCTTGAAGTTCAGAGTGGCCTGGTTATTGATGTCTGTATCCGGTGCCGTGCCACCGGCGTGGGTGCTGGCAGACAATGCCAGCAGGAACAGGCCGGCAAGGCACACACTGATGTGCCTGAGGGGTTTATATGATTTCATTGCAATACTCCTTTATGACGTAATAAGTTTCGTTTCGATTCAACCGTGCCACTGGCAGTGACTGTCTCTGCCAGCGCTGGACATGGCAGGCGGGCCAGTGCTGCAGGGCAAGTGCCGCGACAGCCAGCTGCCATAGCAAAGACGGCTGTATGCGTAATGACAGTGACACGCCTGCATGGCTGGCCCCCCTGTTTGCTGGCAGCGGTTTACTGCAGTACCACCCGGAATTCGACGGATGATTGTTTGCCCGGCTGCAGCGGTTTGCTGTATTGCCAGCGGATCGTGGTGTACTCGGATGCCTTCGCGATGCGCGTGCTGCCGTCAGCCTCGGTGACCGTGAGTAATTCCGCAGGATAAAAATGCTGGCCACCATCAACCGAGAAGCTGATGCGGGTGTCCCTGCCCGAGGCAGAGTCCGTCTTGTAGACGGTGTGTTCGGGGATCGGGTTCTGGATGACGATGTCTTTGCCGGGTTCGGTGCCGACATTCTCGAAGGTCAGGGTGTAGATGACATCCTTGCCGGGAAGCACCTCGGCGGCAGGTACGCGCCGGATATGCTGCTTGCCGCCGGTGTCTGTTTCGATGACTTCTACCTCGGCATGTGAGGTGAGTTGTACCGGTGCGGTGTCCTGTAGTGCGTAGGCGTTCGGGCTTGCCAGCAGCAGCACGCTCAACAGGATGGATACGAACGTTTCAGGGGTCCTGGTATACATGGTATTTCTCCTCTAGTTGATGGTGACATCGAGTGTGATGACGAAGGTTGCAGCTCCGCTGATGTTGCCCAGATCGACGCTGACAAGATTGCCGCTGAGACTGCCCGGGTCGTCCCCGGTGGTGTCTGTCAGCGACGTTGAATCGAGTGTGATGCTTGAAGGTACGTAGCGTGTGTTGGCCGGGATGCCGTCAGTGATCGTCAGGTTCTCTGCCGTGCCCGCACCACTGACATCGACCTGTAATGTATATCGCAGGGTGGCACCGGGTACCGGGTCGCATGGCGCGCTGTTGCAGAGCTGGCCATCGGCGATGACCTCGGCAGACTTGGTGATGCTGACGTCTACAGTGTTGTTAACAACCTGGTAGCCGCCGGTTGCCGATGCAACTGCATTGCTGCTGCCGACGACGGCATCCGCACCACTGTCACCGAGGCCGGACAGGGGCGTGCCGGTGGCTGATCCGGCTGCGCCTGCTGTGGTGGATTGCACACTGAGGCGACTGTTGCCGTTTTCGCCATCGGCAAGGCCGGCGGGGATATCGTTGAGTACAAACAGTACGACGCTGTCGTTGCCATTGGCATCGAGTTGCGGATCATTGCTGCCGGGTGTGTACAGCGGATCGACCGCCGGGCCGTCGTAGCTATTGTTGTTGTTGCCGTCAAAATGGATGCGCGGGTTGAGTGGGTCGAAATCGTCGCTGCCCGGCGGGCTGTTGTTGATGCTTAACGAGAACGCCTCTGTACCGTTGCCGGTGTTACGTATCCGGTAGGTGAGGACCTGCTCAAGCGCAGGCGATGCGGTCGTGACAGTGGCCGCGTTCTGCCAGACGACGGCGACGTTGATCAATTCCTGAACGATGATGGCGTTGCTGTTCGAGAGTGCCTGCTGAGGTGTGCCGTTGATTTCAAACTGGAGAACGGCCTGGTTGGAGACCTGTGTCCCGGCCGGGGTGCCCTGCGCCAGCGTGATCATCGGCAGCAGCACGGCGAGCAAAGTGCCAAGGACATGGCTGGCAAGTCCGTGACATGCGTCAAAAATCAGGCGTTTAGATGCGGATACCACTATTGCTTTTCAGAGCCAGCTCACTCCTTGAGCAATGTCTGCAACTTATTGAATACTTATGAAATAATTAGGCAATAACGCTCGAGAAGATGCTGCCGTCCGCGCGTATTGCTGATTTCGGTCCGTCAATAAGTGCACGCTGGCCAGTCACCCTGGCCCCTTGCGTTTGCTATGTCCTCCTTTGTCTATAAAAACCTTATAAAACAATAAGATAAGATGAATGTCGACGGCGCACCCTGGTAAAAAAGTCCGTCAAAAACAACCACCTATAGGGACATTTAGCAACTACCGTGCCATTCATGTTTTAAGCGGTGACGAAGCACGCCAGTGAATGCTGTGCGGGGGGAGAGCCTGGGGCAGTTTGCAGGCATGGAGCGTGGTGTGAACCCGGTCTGTGGCACGACCGATGGTGGCATCGATGACCGTGACCGCGGCAGTTTTACTGCGCGTGGTTCTTTTAGCGGACGAGAGCCGGCCGGCTGTTCTGTGATGTGCTGCAGGATCACCCAAGCTATTGGAATATTTATAAAGATTCATGCTAAATGGCCGACAAGAATGTTGTCTCAGTGAGATGAATCAGCAGGAATATATCTGCCGTCTTGTTAAGTGTAAGCGGCAATAGTTTGCCACCCGGCGGCGCATGGCAGCAGTCAAGGAGAAGTATTCGAATGGATCTCGCAACCTTACTCGGCTTGGTAGGCACGATAGCCGCCATTTTGACAGCAATCCTCATGGGCGGATCCATGGATAGCTTCATCAATGGTCCCGGCTTGATGATTGTCTGTGCCGGTACCATGACCGTCGTGCTGATGAAATATCCCCTCTCTGTCGCCGCACATGCCATGAAGGCGGCAGCCAAGGCGTTTCTTAACAAGGCACAGACGCCCAACGAATTGATCGAGAAATGTGTCGAACTCTCCAATATTGCCCGCAAGGAAGGTGTCCTCGGGCTCGAGCAGGTTGAGATCGAGAACCAGTTTCTTAAGAGAGGGGTTCAGCTGGTTGTCGATGGCAGTGAACCTGAATTTGTACGCAAGATGCTGAATACGGATATCAACCAGACGATTGAACGCCACGAGGAAGGACAAAGTATCTTCAAGTCAATCGGTGATGTAGCACCGGCGATGGGCATGATCGGTACCCTGATCGGCCTGGTACAGATGATGGCGAATATGGATGACCCGAAGGCGCTTGGGCCTGCCATGGCCGTGGCGTTGCTGACAACGCTTTACGGGGCTGTTATCGCCAACGTATTTGCAATTCCTATCGCGGATAAACTTGCCCTGCGCAGCAAGCAGGAACGGGTGACCCGGCAGTTGATTGTGGAAGGTATCTCGGCGATTCAGGAAGGTCTTAACCCGCGGGTTGTCGATGATTTACTGAAGATCTATCTGCCGGGCAATAAACGGGTGACAGAAGAAAAAGAAGATCCACAACCCGATGCGGCCTAGTGACTGTGCCGGGAAGCAGTGAAATAGCTCATGTCATGTGATAGCGAAGGTTCGCAGCCAAAACTGAAATGTCCGGCCGGTATACCTGCCTGGGTACTGACCTTTGCCGACCTGATGTCCCTGTTGCTGGCGTTCTTCGTGCTGCTGTTTTCGTTTTCCGAGATGGACAAGGCGAAATACAAGCAGGTCGCCGGCTCGATGAAGGAAGCCTTCGGTATACAGCGGGAAATAAAGGTCAAGGAGCCGCCGAAGGGAATCAATATCATTGCGCAGGAGTTCAGCGCCGGTACGCCGGACGAAAAGACATTGCAAAACGATCTGCGCCAGCATACCACTGATGATTTCCGGCAATATTTGAGAATTCCAGATACGGACCTCGTCAAGGAAAATCTGCAGGATGAAAAGAACCGCCTGCGACTGGCGCTTGCAGAAGAAATCGATGGCGGCTTTGTCGAGGTGGAAATTGTCGATGAGACGATTGTTATACGTATCCTGGAACGGGGTTCATTCAGCTCGGGAAGTACCGACCTGATCGAGCCTTTCAGGTCCCTTATCGCGAAAATGGCGAAAACAATAGGTAATAATCCAGGGGGCGTGGTGGTGTCAGGTCATACTGATTCAGTGCCTATTTCCACCGGGAAGTTTCGTTCAAACTGGGAACTCTCGGCATCGCGCGCGGTGACGGTTCTGCATGAACTGATGGAACAGGGCAGTATTCCCCCGGGCCGCTTCCTGCTTCAGGGCTACGGCGACACCCGACCGGTCGACACCAATGACAGCAGTTTCGGGCGTGCCCGGAACCGGCGTGTTGAGGTGACCCTGCTTTATGATCATGCCGTTGCAGAACAGCCGCAGTATTCCGGGCAGGCATGGGATGTCCCGATGGCCACACCGTTTGTCATTGATGATGGCATGAACAGTTTTCTGCAAGACCCTTGTCCCGGGTGTGACGATCTGGATATGGGCATGTAGGGAACCTCTGTTTAATATGACAAACCTTTGCAGGGTGCGCCGTGCGCACCGAAAAGTAACAAACCTTCGTAGGGTGCGCCGTGCGCACCGAAAAGAACATGCAAGCTGTTGATCCATGGTGCGCACGGTGCACCCTGCAGACAGTGCAATACCTGAATACCAGTAAGTTGCGAATGAATCAGAGCTTCCCTAGGAGCCTGTCGGACTTAGGATTAATCTACTGCGCTGATGGGAGAACGGCCCAAATACCCCCGATTCCTCGTTGCGTAGGCCCACTATGCGCCT
>CAMYIO010000046.1 GCA_947258515.1 uncultured Ectothiorhodospiraceae bacterium | reverse complement strand
ATACTGTAGGAGCGGATCGCGTCCGCGTAGATTTTAAAAACCCTGTCGCGGATGCGATCCGCTCCTGCAGCTTACAGATGAAACCATGACCGAACTTGCCCTGATCCTTGTCAGCACCGTACTGGTGAATAACTTTGTGCTGGTAAAATTCCTCGGCCTGTGCCCGTTCATGGGTGTGTCACGCAGTGTCGATACCGCCACCGGAATGGCACTGGCGACCACCTTCGTGCTGACGCTGTCGTCCATCTGCAGTTATCTCGCCAATGAATATTTACTGGAACCGCTGGGGCTGGAATACCTGCGCACCATCACCTTCATCCTGGTAATTGCCGCCGTGGTGCAATTCACGGAAATGGTGGTGCACAAGACCAGTCCGCTACTCTACAAGGTGCTGGGCATTTTTCTGCCCCTGATCACGACCAACTGTGCCGTGCTCGGTGTGGCGTTATTGAACGTACAGCAACACTTTAATTTTATCGAGTCAGCCGTCTACGGATTCGGCGCCGCGGTCGGCTTTTCCATGGTGCTGATCCTGTTCTCCGCGATTCGTGAGCGGGTGGCGGCCGCCGATGTGCCGCCGCCGTTCCGCGGTTCCGCCATTGCACTGGTAACCGCCGGCCTCATGTCGCTGGCCTTCATGGGTTTTTCCGGACTCATCAAGGGCTAAGCGCCACAAATTGATGCCCGTTTTACGTTGATGCCATGCTCACCGCATTAATAGCACTGGGAGTTCTTGCGGCACTGATCGGGCTGGTACTGGGCTATGCGGCGATTCGTTTTCATGTCGACAGTGACCCGGTGGTTGAGCAGATCGATGCCCTGTTACCGCAAACACAGTGCGGCCAGTGTACCTATGCAGGGTGTCGTCCCTATGCAGAGGCGATCGCGGCAGGCGAGGCGGACATCAACCAGTGCCCGCCGGGTGGTGATGCCACCATCAATGCGCTCGCGGACTTGCTGGGCAGGGACCCCAAGCCGCTGAATCCCGAACACGGTGAGCATTCTGCAAAAACGGTGGTGATCATTGATGAGCAGCTCTGCATCGGCTGTACCCTGTGCATACAGGCCTGTCCGGTCGATGCCATCGTCGGTGCCGCCAAGCAAATGCATACCGTGATCCGCAGTGAATGCACCGGCTGCGACCTGTGCATACCGCCCTGCCCGGTCGAGTGCATCTACGTGGTTCCGCTGCAACCCACCATCAACAACTGGGTATGGCCGATGCCGGCCGAACCGCTGACGGCGGAGGCCCGGCATGACTGAATCTGCCGCCAGTTTCACACGTCCGAAGACCGCAGCATTTGATCGGCTGTACACCTTCCACGGCGGCCTGAAACTGCCCGGTCACCGGGAAATCACCGCCGCACGGCCGATCCTGTCGGCCGGCGTGCCGGCGACACTGGTACTGCCGCTGCAGCAACATATAGGTCAGCCTGCCGAATCCCTGGTACAGCCGGGCGACACGGTTTACAAGGGACAGTTGATCGCCCGGCAGGTCGGCACCATGAGTGCCACCCTGCATGCCTCCAGTTCCGGCACGGTGGTCGCTATTGAAGATCGCCCGGTACCCCATCCCTCCGGCCTGCTGGCACCGTGCATCATTATCAAGACCGACGGGCTGGATCGCTACCTGGAGCAGACCGACGCCGCAGCTGATTATTCGCACATGGATCGGGGCGAACTCTGCGACCGCATCCGCGACGCCGGGATTGTCGGACTGGGTGGTGCGGGATTCCCCACGCAGGTCAAACTGGGGCGCTGCGAACGCCGCCTCGAGCTGTTGCTGATCAACGCCACGGAATGTGAACCCTACATTGCCTGCGATAACCGCCTGCTGCAGGAACGCGCCGCCGAGGTCATCGAGGGGGTCAGGATTCTGCAGCGGGTGTTGCTGCCGGATGAGTGCATCATTGCCATTGAGGACGGTATGACGGCAGCCGAGGAGGCACTGCGCAGCGCACTGGCGAGCGGCAATGAAACCGGCATCAGGGTCACACGGGTCCCGGAAATCTACCCGACTGGCGGTGAGCGCCAGCTGATCAAGGTACTCACCGGACGCGAGGTACCGAGCCAGGGATTCCCGGCGGATATCGGCATCATTTGCCAGAACGTCGGCACCACAGCGGCAATCCATGACGCCGTGGTGAAACGGCAACCGCTGCTGTCCCGCATCGTCACGGTGACCGGTGACGGCATCGCGCAACCACAGAATTTCGAAACGCTGATCGGCACTCCGGTCAGTCACCTGGTTGCATGCGCGGGTGGCTATACACAAGACGTGGAGCGGCTGCTCATCGGTGGCCCCATGATGGGTTATGCCGTTGCCGACGACGATATTCCGGTTACCAAGACCCTCAACTGCATACTGGCGGTCAGCCACGGGGAGATGCCTGCGCCCCCTCCTGCCCAACCCTGTATCCGTTGCGGCAAGTGCACCGCGGTATGCCCGGCCGACCTGCTGCCGCAGCAACTGTACTGGTATGCACACAGCAGCAATCTTGACGCCGCCCAGGACTACAACCTGTTTGACTGTATCGAATGCGGCTGCTGCGCCAGCGTCTGTCCGAGCCATATTCCTCTGGTGCAGTATTATCGCCACGCCAAGATGGAAATCTGGGCCAGGGAGAAACAGAAAAATTCGTCCGACCATGCCCGCCAGCGGCACGAGGCACGCCTCAGTCGACTCGACCGCATCAAGCAGGAACGTGCCGAGCGCATGGCCAGGAAGAAACAGGCGCTGTCCAGTGACGGGGGCAGCAGCGATATGAAGAAGGCCGCCATAGAGGCGGCGCTCGAACGGGTGAAGCGCAAGAAGGAGCAGGCCGGCACGCCACCGAAAAACGTGGACAACCTGACACCCGAGCAACAGCAATTGATCGCGGCGGCGGATGAACGACGCCAGCATAAAAACGAGTCTGACTAATGGAATTCAAGACCTACAGTTCGCCACACCTGCCGGTATCCGCCAGTGTCTCGGCCATGATGCAACGCGTGCTGCTCGCACTGCTGCCTGGCATTGCGTGTATGACCTGGCTGTTCGGCTGGGGCATCGTCATCAACATCCTGCTTGCCAGCCTGACCGCAGTGCTTGCCGAGGCCGGTGTTCTGCTGCTGCGCAAGCGCCCGCTGGCGCCACTCTCGGATGGCAGCGCACTGCTTAGCGGGGTACTGCTGGCACTGGCACTGCCACCGCTGGCACCGTGGTGGATTCCCGTCATCGGCAGCCTGTTTGCCATCGTGATCGCCAAGCAACTCTATGGAGGACTGGGTTATAACCCGTTCAATCCGGCCATGGCCGGCTACGTGGTGCTGCTGATTTCCTTTCCACTGGAGCTGACGCTCTGGTCTGCACCCGGCGCGCAGCCGGGTTTTGCCGATACGCTGGTGCATGTGTTTGGCGGCGGCCTGCCCGCCGGGCAGACGCTGGATACGCTGACCATGGCCACGCCCATGGATGGCATCAAGACGCGCCTGGGACTGAGCGAGACACTCAGCGAAATGCGCGGCAGCCCCCTGTTCGGCAGCTTTGCGGGGGCCGGTTGGGAGTGGATCAACCTGTGGTTCCTGGTCGGCGGCCTGTGGTTACTGCAAATGCGAGTCATCCAGTGGCAGATCCCGGTCGGCATGCTGGGCGGGCTGGCATTTATCGCCTTCGTTTTTTATGCCGTCAACCCGGATATCTATAGCACGCCATTATTTCAGCTGTTCAGCGGTGCCGCCATGCTCGGCGCCTTCTTTATTGCCACCGATCCGGTGTCCGCCTGCACCACACCCCGTGGGCGGCTCTATTTTGGTCTTGGCATCGGCCTGCTCACTTATATTATTCGTACCTGGGGCGGCTACCCTGATGGTGTTGCGTTCGCGGTGCTGTTAATGAATATGGCCGCTCCGACCATTGATCACTACACGCGACCTCGCGTGTTCGGTCATGACAGCTAGGGTGTAACCGTGCAGTATCGACAGATCATTATCACGACTATCATCCTGCTGCTGTTCGCCATGATGGGTACTCTTATGGTGGCCTATACGTTTGAGCAGACACGCGACCAGATTGCCGCCAATGAACGCGCCACCCTGCTGCGCAAACTGCATCGCCTGATCGCACCTGAGCAACATGACAACGTGTTGCTGGAAGACGCCGTGTCTGTCCGCGATGAAGCGCTGCTGGGTAGCGATGAACCGGTCATGGTGTACCGCGCCCGCAAAAACGGCGAACCGGTGGCACTGGTGATCGCGGCCATAGCACCGGATGGCTACAGCGGCTCCATCAAGCTGCTGGTCGGTATCAATGTCGATGGCACCCTGAGCGGGGTTCGCGTCGTCACTCATCGCGAAACCCCCGGCCTCGGTGATGCCATCGATGAAATCCGCTCTGACTGGATACACGTTTTTGATGGCAAATCACTGCAGGCGCCCGACCTGAGTCGCTGGTCCGTAAAGAAAGACGGTGGCGACTTTGACCAGCTGACCGGCGCCACCATAACCCCGCGTGCCGTGGTGAAAGCGGCCCGTAACGCACTGTTATACTATCGTGACCATCAGGAGGCATTGTTTGCGCCGACTGCATCAGATTAAGCTGAGTACCGGATTTTTTAATCGCCACGGAAGGACATGAAAAGATTCCTTGAACAGGCATTTATTTTTCGTGGATTCCGAGGATATCGTGGCCATTTTTTTATCAGGTTAAACCCGTACTTTTCTTCATCACCAGAGAAATACTGATGAGCGAACCGACGTACACACACATTCTCAAGGAAGGCCTGTGGGTAAACAACCCCGGCCTGGTGCAACTGCTTGGGCTCTGTCCCCTGCTGGCCGTCACCACGAATGCCATCAACGGACTGGGGCTGGGTCTTGCCACCCTGCTGACACTGACTGCCTCCAATGTCACCGTGTCACTGATTCGTCATGTGGTCCGTCCGGAAGTTCGCATCCCCGTATTCGTGCTGGTCATTGCATCCATTGTCACGATCATCGAACTGGCCATGAATGCCTGGTTGCATGATCTCTACCTGATCCTGGGCATCTTCATTCCGTTGATCGTGACCAATTGCGCCATTATCGGCCGCGCGGAATCCTTTGCCTCCAGGCACAGTGTTGACCGCGCCTTGCTGGACGGGCTGGCAATGGGTGCCGGCTTCACACTGGTACTGGTTACCCTGGGTGGAATGCGCGAGCTCATCGGCCAGGGCACGCTGCTGTCGCAGGCTCACCTCATGTTCGGCGAATATGGACGCCAGCTTACCCTGACACTGGTCGATGACTACCGCGGTTTCCTGCTGGCCATATTGCCGCCGGGCGCATTCCTCGGTCTGGGCTTCCTGATTGCCGGGGTGAATATCATCAATGCACGCCGCGAAAAAAAGGCGGCATTGAAAACCCTGCCGATTGGCCAGCCGTCAGAAGCCTGAGCGGCCGTGAACCGCGCCAGGCGCCAGGAAATCTTCACGCGGTTGCGTGCCGCCAATCCTGAACCCACTACCGAACTGCATTACAGCAACCCCTTCCAGTTGCTGATCGCCGTCATCCTGTCGGCGCAATCTACCGATGTCGGCGTCAACAAGGCAAGCCGTGCGTTGTTCAGGAAGGTGAAGACGCCGCGTGCCATGCTCAAGCTTGGTGAAGCGGGTCTCAAGGAATACATAAAAACCATCGGACTGTTCAACACCAAGGCGAAGAACATCATCAAGACCTGCGCCATCCTCGAAGAACTGCATGGCGGCAAGGTACCGGAGGACCGTGCCGCGCTGGAGGCACTGCCCGGCGTCGGACGCAAGACGGCGAACGTCGTGCTGAACACGGCCTTCGGCCACCCGACGATTGCCGTGGACACCCATATCTTCCGCGTATCCAACCGCACCGGCATCGCGCCGGGCAAGAATGTCGACGAGGTCGAGCAACGACTGCTGCGTCTGGTGCCGGATGAATTCAGGCTGGATGCCCACCACTGGCTGATCCTGCACGGACGCTATACCTGCATCGCACGCAAGCCACGTTGCCAGTCCTGCTGCATATCAGACCTCTGTGAATACAAGAGCAAAAACCTCGACTAGATCGACAGCACTGAAACACGCAATAACACGCTGATACTATTATATATTTTCCAGATATATAATAAATATCCGGCAACCAGGTAATAAATTCCACCCGCAATTACCACATCCAGAAACTTTTTAAATGCGACAATGTCGTATTCAGTGACGCAACAACAGGTCGTGGCAAACGACCGGCACCACCCGGGGCATCCGCCCTGCTTTTCAAACTCACATGGAGGCATTTCCAATGTCACAAGAATCTACAAAGAAACCCCTGTCTATTGCTCTCGGTGCTGCATTCGCCACCTCTCTGGCCGCAGCCCCGGTTGCCAATGCAGCGGATAATCCGTTTGCCATGTCCGAGCTGTCCAGCGGCTACATGGTCGCTGACAGCCATATGGAAGGAAAATGCGGTGAAGGCAAGTGCGGCGCTGGCAAGGCCGGTGCCATGGCAACAGAAGGCACTGAGAAAGTAATGAAAGAAGGCAAGTGCGGCGGCGAGAAGATGATGAAAGAAGGCAAGTGCGGCGGCGACAAGGCCGGGGCAATGGCAACAGAAGGCACTGACAAAGTGATGAAAGAAGGCAAGTGCGGCGGCAACAAGGCCGGTGAAATGGCAACAGAAGGCGCCGAGAAAGTAATGAAAGAAGGCAAGTGCGGTGAAGGCAAGTGCGGCGCTAACAAGTAATACGCACACTTCAGTCCTGAAGTGAGCATTAAAACCTATCCTGTCACAGGGACGGGGCTTGGCCTGCGGCGGCCCCTGATGGGGCCGCTGCGGGACTATCCGCCTGCAGTGGTCGATTTTTTCGAGATTGCACCCGAGAACTGGATCGGCGTCGGCGGCAGTATGGGCAGGAATTTCCGCTATTTTACCGAACGCTACCCGTTTGTTGCACACGGCCTGTCACTCTCCATCGGCAGTCCCGCACCACTCGATGAAACCTTCATTCAGCGGGTCAAGCGCCTGCTCGATGAACATAACATCCGTTTCTATTCCGAGCACCTCAGCTATTGCAGTGATGACGGGCATCTCTATGACCTGATGCCCATCCCCTTTACGGAAGAAGCCGTGCACCATGTGGCCGGACGTATCCGCCGCGTGCAGGACCTACTGGAACGCCGCATTGCAATGGAAAACGTTTCCTACTACGCCGCACCCGGCAAGGAAATGGAAGAGATTGACTTTTTGAACGCCGTACTGGATGAAGCTGACTGTGACCTGTTACTGGATGTCAATAACATCTACGTCAACAGCATCAACCACCGTTACGATGCGGAAACTTTTCTCAAGTCGCTGCCGGCAGACCGTGTTGCCTATTTTCATATTGCCGGCCACTACGATGAGGCCGACGATCTCAAGGTGGACACCCACGGCGCAGCGATCATTGATCCCGTGTGGTCATTACTGGAAACGGCCTACCGGCATTTCGGCGTGGTACCGACACTGCTGGAACGCGACTTCAATATCCCGCCGCTGCCGGAACTGCTGGCCGAGGTCAGTCACATTGCCGGCCTGCAGGACAAATGGAGCGACGGCCATGACCGGGATATCAGCCATGGCCACGCCTGAATTCATTCGGCAGCAATACGCGTTTGCCGCACATATCCGCGACCCGCAGCACCAACCGGCGCCCGCAGACGTTGAAGACCGGCGCATGGCGATCTATCGCGAACTCTTTTACAACAACATAGAAGGCTTTCTCGGCAACAGCTTCCCTGTATTGCGCGCAATACATGATGACGAACACTGGCATGTCATGGTACGGGACTTTTTCAGTCAGCATCTGTCACAGACGCCATTGTTCCTGGAAATTCCACGTGAGTTTCTTGCCTGGCTGGAGAAAGAACACAGCAACTACTCCACGGAGATGCCGTTCCTGTACGAACTGGCGCACTATGAATGGGTCGAACTGGCACTTTCCATTTCAGAGGAATCATGCGTGCGGGACGACATCGATCCGGCGGGTGATTTCCTGTCAGGTATCCCGGTACTGTCACCACTGGCCTGGCATCTGGGCTATCAATACCCGGTACATGAGATCAGCCCGGACAACCGGCCGCAACGACCCGGCGATGACCTCACCCGCCTCGTCGTCTACCGTGACCGTAACGACAACACGGGCTTCATGCTGATCAACGCGGTCACTAAACGCCTGCTGGAATTAATCGATGAAGACAACAATGAAAGCGGCGAACAGTTGTTACAACGCATCGCGACTGAAATGTCACATCCACAACCCGACGTCGTCATCAGGGGCGGCATCGAAACCCTCAGGGAACTCGCACAAAAAGACATCATTCTCGGCATAAAAAAACAGTAACTCCATAGTCGGGGTTACACGAGCATTACCACATGGAGGGAGCAACACATGATCGGCATACTGAATTTTTTCCAGAACCTGCTCGACAAGACCCGCGCCCTTGATTTTCTTGCACCACTGGCACTGCGGCTCTACCTGGTACCCGTCTTCTGGATGGCCGGCACCAAGAAACTCAACAATGCCGGCCTTGACTGCCTCTCTGGCGCCAGTGGCCCGTGTGATTTCTCACCCAAACAGGACATCATCGACTGGTTCGGCAATGCCGAATGGGGACTCGGCCTGCCGTTCCCGGAAATACTCGCCTACCTCGCCTCCTATACAGAATATTTCGGCGCCCTGCTGCTGTTAATCGGACTGGCGGTACGCTGGATAGCGATCCCCCTGATGGTCACCATGGTGGTGGCAATGGTCACCGTGCATTTACAGAATGGCTGGCTGGCCATAGCCGAGGGCACGGGCGTATTTGCCACGGCACGTACGGAAGGCGCCATCGAACGGCTTGATGCCGCCCGGGGCATTTTGCAGGAGCACGGCAACTACAGCTGGCTGACCGAGAACGGCAGCTTCGTGGTACTGAATAACGGCATCGAGTTTGCCGCCACCTACTTCATCATGTTGCTGGCCCTGTTCTTCATGGGTGCCGGCAGACATTTCAGCGTCGATGCATGGATTGCAGGCAAGTGGCGCCGTTGAACGAACTGCACCCGGACGTTACACCACCCGCAGAAACAGGCCGCGCTTCCTGACAAGTGGTTTCAGGCGATTTCCGGATTCAGGATATTCGGCAAATGCTGCATGCGTCGCCCAGCACTTTTAGAGCCTTTTCGCGGCAAACAGGTAACCGCGCTTGCACGCCGGTATGCGTGATCACTATCACAACGGCGTGTAGGTGAACTTCTGGCCGCTGACACTCGCCTCGTACATCAAGCCACCCTTGGCGACGATAAACACGGCCATGCCCTTGTAGTAGCTGCCGACGGTCGTCGCATTATTCTGGCCACCACTGGCACCGGCTGAAGCACCGGCAGTGGATGCGCCGGCCGAAACGCCGGCCGTTATCGCCACCGCTGTCGCCTGGGCGCCAAATTCGAAGTTGCCACGAAATTCATCAAATGCGCGCTTGTCCTGGAAAAAGATGATTTCGCTGTAGGCCTGCCCCCCCAGCTGGAATCCCAGCGATAACTGCGTCATTGTGGAATCACCGACATGGTTGCCACCCACATAGGCACGGCCAGTGCCATAAGCACCGCCGACGACAAACCCGGCCTTACCGATAGTAGGAAAGACCGCGTAACCGTAGCTGTTGTCGAAAAAACTACCGCTCTCACCGGCGTTTCGGAAAACGTTGATGGCATTATCGTACCTGGCCTCTTCTTTTTCGTCAGCCCAGGCATTCGCCAGGGGCAGGGTCAGTAACAACCCCAGCAGACACGCACGCATAATTAAGCTCATGATGACTCTCTCCTCGATTAGTAACAGTCAAACCCGATGCCGACAGCAGCAACCACCGTCCTGACGGGTTCCGTTCGGCCACAACATGCAGCCAGTTGCGCACAATCAAGCGCCCGACAAGCGGCGTATAGTGAACCAAAAGCCGTTGAAAGTCGACGAGGATACACTGATTCAGGCCGTTTTGACGGCTTCAGGAATAACCAGACTATCTGGCCGTCAGCGACCGCTACCTGCCATACGGGCGCCTCCAGACCGCAGACCAGGGGCCAACGCTGCAACGTTTCTTCTGACCCGGCCCGCAGTGACGGATATGCCCGGATATCAGCCGCTCACGCAACAAAAAAGCGGTGGTCCGAAGACCACCGCCCCTGATACGGCTGTAACGGTTACACCATTAACTTTCCCCTGAGACAATACCAGGCCCGGGTAATTCCGGGACTGGACTCAGGGTCTTGCGACAGGCAACGGTTATACCGGGCCAATCAGTCTCGCATCTACACGGTGTGACTTGACCTTTGCCAGTACATCCTGCGATGAATACATATCCCTGTCGTATCTGACCAGCATCAGGTGATAACGCAACGGGCAGAACTCCGCGGCAACGATGCCGTCATTATTTCCAAGAGCGGCAACCAGATTCCCGCGCTGCTGTTCCTGCAGGTCTTCGGCTATATGCACAATGATTTCGACAGTACGCTCAGGTACGTTATCTGTGCTACGTAATACTTGTTCCATGATAATAGTCCTCTCCTGTGTTTGGATATCAAGACACTCGCATTGAATTTTCACTATTGGAAAATGCGAGGCAGTCCTTCTCAAAACCACTTCCATTCAACAGCCAGATCATAATTTTTATTGTCGTTATTGGCAGTGACCCGAAGCCTAGCACAGAGCCAGTGTTCCCTTAATCCGGGAAACTACGTACTTATAAGCAGTTTAGAATACAATGGTGCGCTAACAGATTAAGGCAACAACACATGAAGCCCGGTCGCAAAAATCGTGCATGAAATTTCAGGTCCTGATGATGACGGGTCTTTAGCGGTAATTCAGTGGATAGATTTCCGGGCGCGGACAATCAGGCTGGAATTTCCTGTCAATTTACCGGGTTTCAAACCCACCCGGCATACGAGGCAAACACCATGAGCAACAGGCAACCCGGCAGGCGGTCCAGTGCTGCATTTTTCCAGCTTCCGCGCGCAGGCACGCAAGCGTTTGTCATTTGCCTGCTTGCGATCATGACGGCCTGCGCGACACAACAGGCTGCGACCCTGAAAGTAGATCCGCGGCATGTTGCAGGTGCCCAGTATTCACCGGAGGAACTGAACCGTATGATGACGATCCTGGGTTATCAACGCCTGCGCGTGAAAGACCCGGTTACAGAACAATCAGTTGCCGTGGCAGAAAAACAGGGCGAATACAGAATGTTGTTCCAGTCACTGGAAGACAACAACATCCGGGTTGATATTCATATCGTCAAGGCAGATGGCAGAATCGCCCTGTACTTGTACAACATCAACAACAGTCCGCCGGGCGATTCATCGCTGCACCTGTATGAGCAGCTCCGGCAACGATTGCAATTCGAGTACGGAGCAGAGCATGTCAGCGGCAGCTTCCCCTGACACCCGCGGCGCCGACCGCAAGATACAATGAACCGTGACCTTCATCCCGGTTTCTGCCGTCGTTATTACGCGATACTTGAACACGACCCGGGACATTGATGTTACGGGTCAGTAACGGGGACTGGATTCTTAGTCACACATTGCACATCTACACCCCTGACAGAGTGACCAGCAGAGTCCAGTCCCCTGTCTTCTATCAGGGTTTTACCGTCACCTGTAAAGCCCGCACCCTGTCCAGCAACGCCTTCTCATCCCATTCCCGGCTGCCAATGGCACGGTAGGCAATCGTGCCATCCGGCGCAATCACATAGGTCGTCGGCAGGCCTTTCACCGGCCACTGTTCAATCACCTCGCCCGACCTGTCCATCAGGACGGGGAAATCCGTCGGGTAGTCAGCTGAAAATATAAAGATGGTATCTTCATCTTCACCCATATTAATCGCCAGCATGGCGATCCCCTCTTTCTCGATCATGTGCCAGGCACGATTCATCGATGGCAACTCTTCCCGGCATGGCGGGCACCAGGTCGTCCAGAAGTTGATGATGACCGGCCTGCCCCTGTAATCGGACAAGGTGTGTGTCTTGCCACTGGTATCCTGAAGGGTGAAATCAGGCGCCTCAACCTTGCCGGGCACGGCTGTCAGGGTCTGTTCGGCCAATGCGGCAGTGGCCAGCAACCAGCAGACGACAAAAATAACAATGCTCTTCATAATACCCTTGCTCTATGAATCACCTGCAGGAGCGATGCGCTCCTGCAGTGATCATTTCCAGTACATTATTTATTTCAACTTGTCGACGTCCGGCGCACACGTGATATCCCTGATTTCACCACGATGCGACATCGAACCTTGCTGCCAGGTGACTACAAGGTCAAACGTTGAACCGGGCGGTATGCCATAGGCCGTCAGACCCCAGTTATAGTCGCCCGGCAAATATTCCTGTTGTGTGGGAAACATGCCCCAGCGCACCACCAGTTTTGCAGCCGGGTCGGCATCGGCATCCGACCACGATGCAAGCAATGGCTCCTTCAGCAGTATACCGCCCGTCTTGCCGTCATGCTGCATGCGCCACTGTGTTAAATCAATGGCGAGTGCTTGCCGCATCGATGATTTTCCCGAATTACGAATAATGGTCTGAAACATGCAACTCTGTGCCAGTTGCTCAATCACCTCTTTTGAAAATGCATGGTTCATGAACAGGGCACGCGTCTGGTCGGGCAGGCGTTGCACCAGTTCGATTTCGATATCAGCCTCGATGAAATGCCATTTTTCCAGGCCGTTCTCCTCGTTGGCACTGCGCACCACCCCGGCGCTGCACAGCAATGGCATCAGCAGCAGGTATAACAGTAACCCGGCAATGTGCACGGACGGGCGGTCAGGCAGGGAATACGCGAACATACGACTCATCACTCTTGATCATGATCCGGAAATAACAGTGGCCAGCATGCGAATACGTCCGGAATTACCGGAAACAACAAAGCTGCTTTAACTAACCATTATGCTCACCCCCGGCCATTTAACAACCCGCAGCTTGCGGGACGTTGTGATAACGCATATCGAAGCCCCTGGTGGTTGTTCCTGCGGCATAAACACATCCATCAGCTTTTGAAATATACTTGTCGCGCTCCATGGCGGACTAACCACCCGTGTTAATATTTACAGCCCGGCAGGAATCTGCCCGTTTTTTTACACCATCAGGAGAACTTACAGATGCAATACTTACCTTCGCTGACCACACCCCTGAAAACCCTGCGTGTCGCCGCAGTATGTACCAGCCTGCTTTTTCTGCAGGCCTGTTCGGATGATCAGAAAGAATCCGCAAGCAAGGCCTGGGAAGACACCAAGGAGGCCACATCAGAGGCGGTTGATGTTACAAAGGAAGCTTCCGGCAACGCATGGGACAAAACCAAGGAAGTATCGAGTGACGCATGGGACAAGACCAAGGAGATGGCCGCGGAACCCGTTGTTGAAGACGAGGAAAGAGTGGAGATTGAAGATCGTTAACTAACGGGTTCAACACTTGCTGCAACAGCACTCCCGAGGGAGGCAGGACAGGAAGCCGCGTACCTGAAAACCGGGACAACCGGCAAACAGTCTGACCGGATTTGTCGACTGCCTGTTCTGTTTTCCCATCAGCAAGCTGTTCTGAAGATTGTCCCGGCGCTGTTGCCGGGACAATCCTCAACCACGGACAACGCCCGGGCTTGCCGGATCAACTATTGAAGCGAGTTCTTCACAAACCGCGTTCCCAGCGCCAGTTCCGCGATAACACCACGGTGATCTGAAACCGCATCGGAAACGACCTGGTATTCACGGAACTCCATCCCGCTGGACACCAGGATCCAGTCCAGGCGCTTGTTGCGATCAGGGAAGGTAGCCTGCCCCTTGCCGTCCGGATCATATGCCTTCAGGGCCAGTTCACTGGCAATCAGCCGCACTGTCGCATCACCGGCACCCCAATCGGCGTTAAAGTCGCCCATGACAATCATGGGCCGATTCCTGTCGTGCATGAACTCGATCAATTCCAGCGCCTGCTGCCGACGTATATTTTCGCTGGAGAAATCCAGATGCAGCGAGACCACGTCCACTTGTAAACCTCGCTGACCCGGCCAGTCGACGGTCGAGACAACAAAGCCCTTGGGTGTCAGGGCAAAGTCCGGGTTGAAGGTCACCGACTCCGCGTGACGGAGATCCGTAGTTGCCAGCAACGCCGTGCCGTAGGCCAGCCCCGCTCCATCGACATGTGTACCGTTTACCGCGCTCGAGAACGAGGCCTGTCTTGCCAGGTAGTCAACGTGGTGAAAATTACCACTCCAGAATGACGGTGCATCGGCTTCCTGCAGGGCAACCACATGCGGTTGCTCGCGTTTCAGCATTGCCGATACCTCGTTGAGGTTCTGCACAATCGTAGCGGATTTCTGCAGCAGTTGATGAAATGCCTCTCCACGGCCATGGGCAACGTTCAGGGTCATCACGCGCAGGGGCGTGTAATCGCCTGAATCCACCTGAGCGGCCGACACTTCAGGCACTTCGAATGAACGCACGGCAAGCGGACTGTGCAGGTTCCCCGACGCACACCCCTGCAGGGAAAGCACGCTTGCCAGCAGACAGTACGCGCTGATGCGCAGCCGTCGATTGCGTCGCCCTTTCCTTGTGGTGGTCATCCCGCACGCCATTGCCGGCTGTCCTCTCATTATGTGCGCTAACTTCACTGCGCTGCGTTCTGCAGCCGGTAGCGGACCAGTTCAGCATTTAGCCACACCCCGGCGGCTGTCTCATCACCCTGTCCGTCGATAATGAGATACTGCTTTCCTGTCACCAGGCTCGCAGTTGCACAAAGCGCTATAAACTGCTCAGGCGTATCGATTTTGTCCCTGAAGTGCTGATATTTCTTTTCAATGTGCGCAGCCGCTTCAACCGGGTCGTAACGGGAAATATTGCGTTCGAACGTCACATCCGATTCATGACCAGCAACAGCAGCCAGTATACCGGACCCACCGGCAGGGTTTTCCGGCTGGCAACGCGCGCACCCGGTATCGGCCATATACGTTTCTCTGCAAGCACGATTGGCATTCGGACCTCTATGAAAAGACAGTGGAATTATCACTCATTACAGCGCGTTACCCTATGGCTTTACACGCCAGATTACAGGTTTCAGATACACGGTGGCAGATTTCCTACAGCAGAATACTGGCAGACCCGGCATCATTATCGGTCCTCGCCGCAATTCAGGCATTCCACCTTCACCTGAATACCCTGCAAACGCCCTTGCTGTGAGTTCACAGACCGGCCCAGGCCACCCTGGTGTGCCGCCTGGGTTGAATCCAGCCCGCCGAGCTCTATCCATTGACCGAGGCGCCCGTGTACCACGGTGTCGACACGCTGAGCGTCAACAATGCCGTAGTGCCGGCCGGGTTGATCATTGTGCTGTGCGATCTCCAGTGTCACAGCATCGCCGTTCACACGGGGGACCACATAAAATCCACGGCTGACATCATGGTACTGCGTGCTACTGCGCTGGTAGGGTATACCCGCGCCATAATAACGTTCCGTTGTCTGCAGTGGCACGCGCAGCCCGCTGCTGATATAGGCCGGCTGTCCCTCCATTGCCTGTACAAACTGCTGTGACGACTGCGATGACGTCGAACGTCTGTCATGCAGCCTGATTTCCGCACGAGAAGCGTCGATGGGGTAACCGGGTGAATTGATGCCGATCTGGCCGTTACCGACCTTGATATCTGCACTGGCACGGTAACCACTCGAACTACGTGCCCGGTCTCCGGTATCGCCCACGGTAATCCGCAGGCGTTTCGGCGGACGATCAAGCTCGGCGAGCAGCCGTTTTATCTCCCGCACCCGTTGAGGCGCGGCCTTGATTACCAGGCGGCTACCGATGCCGGTGATGTTGCCGTCATTGCCGACAAAGGGTTGTATAACAGGCAGAATTTCGTCATAGGTGCGTGAATGCAGTTCAATGACTTCAATGGGATAGTCTGCGAATACGGCGCCCGCATGCAGAATGCCGGATAACATTGCGGCCAGGAATAGCAGCTGTCGTTTCATCTCTAGAGTCACCCGGTCAGGACGGAAAACACGCCTGTGTAATTAACAGTACAATTATCTCCACTATAATACGCAATCATTACCACTCCCGGCATACATTATGACAGGAGCCATCAACATGGCCAGTATAGGTACCCCTTTATCCCCGACAGCCACCCGCGTACTGTTGTGTGGCGGCGGCGAACTCGGCAAGGAAGTCGTGATCGAGTTGCAGCGACTTGGTGTAGAAGTCATCGTCGCCGATCGTTATGACAACGCCCCGGCCATGCAAGTTGCACATCGCAGTCATACGCTTTCGATGCTGGATGGCAATGCGTTGCGCGCAGTAATCGAACGGGAATTACCGGACTATATCGTGCCGGAAATCGAGGCGATCGCAACCGACACCCTCGCGGCACTGGAGTCGGAAGGTTACAACGTCATCCCCACCGCCCGCGCGGCACAACTGACCATGAACCGGGAAGGCATCCGGCGGCTGGTGGCAGAGGACCTGGACATCCGCACATCGCCGTATCGATTTGCCGCGAACCGCGATGAGTTTGACCAGGCGGTCAGTGCCATCGGCCTGCCCTGCATTGTGAAACCCATCATGAGTTCCTCCGGCAAGGGACAAAGCACCATCAAAGAACACACTGACATCGATACCGCCTGGGAATACGCACAGCAAGGCGGGCGTACAGGTGCTGGCAAGGTCATCGTCGAGAATCTCGTCGACTTTGATTATGAAATCACCCAGCTCACGGTCCGTCATGCCGCAGGTACCTCGTTCTGCGAACCTATTGGCCATATCCAGGTTGATGGTGACTATCGCCAGTCCTGGCAGCCACAAGCGATGAGCGAACAGGCCCTGGCCAGTGCACGCGATATCGCCATGAGAGTGACCGACGCGCTGGGTGGGCGCGGTATTTTCGGTGTAGAAATGTTCATCAAGGGGGATGAGGTAATTTTCAGCGAGGTTTCACCGCGCCCGCATGACACCGGCATGGTCACCATGATCTCGCAGGACCTGTCCCAGTTTGCACTGCACGCCCGTGCCATCCTCGGACTGCCGATACCCGTTATTCGCCAGCAGGGGCCATCCGCCTCCAGCGTGATACTGGTCGAGGGAAGTTCCACCCGGGTTTGTTTTGAGAACATCGAAACCGCGATGAGCGAACCGGATACGCAGCTGCGCCTGTTTGGAAAACCCGAGGTCAGTGGTCATCGCCGCATGGGGGTAGCACTTGCGAAGGCTGACACGGTCGAAGCCGCCATCGAGAAAGCCCGGCGGGCATCCGCGGCCATCGGCGTCACACTGTAGCATCAATACGCCTGAGAAAAAGGAAATACCATGAGCAACAACGAGTTAAGCACACGACTGGAATCACTGGAGATACGCCTCATGCACCAGGAGGCCGCTATCGAGGAATTGACGCAGACGCTGCTCCAGCAGGAACAATTAGTCAGCTCCCAGGTAACCGCTATCGAACGCATCGAGTCCATGATGCGCGCGCTGTCAAGCTCACCCTCTGCACCTCCCGGTGACGAGCCGCCACCACCACACTATTGAATCAGCCGCGCAACAGTTCACGCTAAACGTGACCGGTGCACGCTTGCAACATGAACTATTCTACAGGAGGCAGCCACGTCCACTCTCAAGCTGCACAAGTAACATGTCGATAGGGTTTCATACCCTCAATTGACGTGAATTTATCACCATGAACACCCTGCCACTGATTGTCCAACTCACCGTACTCACCGCCCTCATCACCTTCGCCTGGCTTGTGATCCGCGCTTTCAAAAAAAACAATGCCTGGGGAACAGCCGTTCTGCTGTTCTCACCGATCAGCGCCATTATCTTCGGCATCAAATACTGGAAAGCAGACAAACTACCCTTCCTTGCCTGTATCACAAGCTTGGCAACCGCGATTGCACTGTGCCTGAACCTGTTTTCAAGCTGGGGGGGCTGGGAACTGGTCTATGCCAGTCAGCAGGTCCGGGAAGGTATCGCGACGCATACACTGACCGAAAAAGACACACAGTCCCTGATTACTATCAGCCAGACATTTGATGAACAGTCCGGTCTGGATATGCAGTCCTCGAGGCTGCTGGCACAGGCAAAAAAGGAACTGGCCCTGCAGGCAGAGAGACTGGCCGCCGAAGCGGCCGCAGAGACCGAGGCTGCCGGCAAAAAACACCTCGACTTCGGGAACATAACCAGGAAAGTAAAACCCGCGCAGCCGCGCTACCGTCTTGCCTATGTAACGATTGATGTCGCGGATGCATCAAACTACGTGGGATCCACCGTTAAAGTCACACGAAAGAATGTGCTCGAGAAAGAGTACCGCCTGCTCGGCGTTTCCGGTAACCGGCTTGAACTGGCCCAAAACGTCGGCAGTGGTTCGTATAGCTTCCGTTACAGAAACAGGGATATAGAGAGACTGAGGGTGCTTACCAAGCAGGACTACTGACCCTGGTTGACAGACCGACCCGCATCTGAAAAACTCCTCGCCATGATGATTCGCAGCCAGCACCACATGATGTTTGCCTGCACGCGCCGACTGCCCGTATGGCATGTCGTGCCGGGCACCCGTGGTGCTTTGAGGATGTCAGTCGAGTAGCAATACCGATCAAGCAAGCAATCTTCAAAGGCCGCAGGGTGCAAACCCGGCGGCCTTTTGCGTTTCGCGTGCCATTTGGTACGCACCACGGAGGTAATAACGTGTCTGTCCCGGCAGCCTACATCAGTATTATCCTTATCTGGTCGACCACGCCACTGACCATTGCCGCCATTGTCTATCTCGGCATCATTGGCTCCGTACTGGGATTTGCGCTCTACTATTACGTACTGAAACATGTAGATACAACCCGTGTCGCCTTGATTACGGTCATCACGCCCGTGATTGCCTTGTTGCTCGGGCATCTGCTGAATGGTGAAGCCATACAAGTGGAGGCACTGATCGGGACAGCAGCCATCCTCTCCGGGTTGTTGTTGTTTGAATACTGGCAAAAGGCGGGTAAATGGGTACGAGACACCCTGATTGGCCAGACCGCCCGTTGCCGCCCTTCGGGCAATCCCGGCGAGCGCGGTGGTTAATGCAATATAAAATTTTTTTATAAAATACAATCATGCACTTAAAAAACAACCGGCGACCGGAAAACGATATACTCCCAGCATTACGCAGGTTGAATGTGCGGTCAGTTTTAGTAATGATTGCGCCCCAGATTTACTATTAAAGGATCCTGGCTAGAGAACCATGAGCAGCACGACAGTCAAAACGGCAACAGAGGAGACTTCCCAGGCAAAGACAAAGCCACGTGGCGCCACAAAAAAAGTCGCTAAAACCACGGCCCGCAAGACCCGGGCCGGCACCAAGGGCGTTGCGAAAAAGGCCGTCAGCAAAAAATCCGCTGTAAAAAAGACCCGCACAAGGAAAAAATCAGACAAAACGGTCCACAGCGAGAACCCAGCCGCGGCTAAACAGCAACAGGATCCTGCGCAGCAACAGGTCAGCCCGACTGCCGCCCACGATGTCACGGAAGATACCCGATCGCTGTCCTGGATGTCTGCCCAGGCCGCCAGTGCGCTCAAGGCGGTCAAGGCCAGTCAGGCCGAGAAGGGTCAGGCGGTGCTTGCCAGAACCCGAAAACAGGCAACTGAAAAGCAGCTTGACGATGACAGTCTGATCAGAATTGCCGCAGAAATGCCTGTCGACAATGACGCACTGGTTGAATTTTCGGCAGAGGAATCACTGCAGGAGCAGCCCCAACTGTCGGAGGCAACAGTGGCAGCCGTCATGGATGAAACCAGTGGTATCACCAGATCATCTGATGACAGCAGCAGCACGCCCGAATCAAGCTCTGATGTGGAGGACAATAAGACCGAGGCAACCACAGTTTCCACCGGGCAAACAAAACCGGCCCTGCCGACACCGCCGCCGCAACAGCCAGCCCGGCGAGCCGTTGCGTTTCAACCTGCTCTGGCCGCCGGCCTGTTATTCGCTGCGCTATTACTTGGCTACTATTTCTGGCCCGAGAGCAACGACAACAGTGACATTGTGGCAACACAGGAACGCAGTGAAATCGAGGCACCTGCAGCGGCAACAGAACCCGTCGAGCCACAGCGCACCACCGCGGCGGATGTGGCGACTACACCGGTTGCAGAACCACAGCAGGAATCAGCCGCTATTGACCACGCATCAACACCGACAGCGGCTCCCCTCACAGGTGTCCCGTCAGTCCAACCGCAAACAGCCGCCGCACCACCGGTAACTGAACCGGAACCGGCGCCA
>CAMYIO010000045.1:13908-29134 GCA_947258515.1 uncultured Ectothiorhodospiraceae bacterium | reverse complement strand
TCCGGATACGGCGCTCGACAAGGAAGCCTTTGAGCGTGGCAATTCCGTGTATTTTCCGGAGCGCGTGATTCCGATGCTGCCGGAGGTGCTGTCCAACGGGCTGTGTTCGCTGAACCCGGAAGTGGACCGCCTCTGCATGGTGTGCGAAATCATCTTCAACGGGGAAGGGCGCATGATCCGCTCGCGCTTCAGCAATGCCCTGATGCGCTCGCATGCACGCCTGACCTACAGCGAGGCCGCCGCCATCATGGTCGATGGTGACAAGCAGGCACGCAAACACCGCGTGGCACTGGTACCGCACCTGGATGAGTTGTATCGGCTTTACAAGGTGTTGCGCAAGGGGCGCAGCCAGCGTGGCGCGATCGATTTCGAGACCACCGAGACGCGTATCGTGTTCGGTGCCGAACGCAAGATAGAACGCATCGTGCCACTGGTACGCAATGATGCGCACAAGGTCATAGAGGAGTGCATGGTGGCGGCCAATGTGGCCGCGGCACGGTACCTGGAGCGGCACAAGATGCCGACCCTGTACCGCATACACGCGACACCTTCCGGGGACAAGGTCACCGATTTACAGGAATTTCTGAATGAACTGGGTCTGGGGCTGCGCGGCGGCCAGAAACCCACGGCCAGGGATTATTCGGCCGTGCTGGAACAGGCGAAAGGGCGTCCGGATGAGCACCTCATTAATACCGTGCTGCTGCGTTCCATGCCGCGCGCCGAGTACAACCCCGACAACATCGGTCACTTCGGTCTTGCGCATGAAAATTATGCGCATTTCACCTCGCCCATCCGCCGTTACCCGGACCTGCTGGTGCACCGGGCAATCCGCCATCTGCTGGCCGGGAGCAAGCCAAAGACCTTCCCTTACACGGTGGACAACATGCAGGTCTTCGGTGAACACTGTTCGGCCACGGAGCGGCGCGCGGATGATGCCACCCGCGATGCCATCGACTGGCTGAAGTGTGAATACATGCTCGACAAGGTCGGCGAAACCTACCCCGGTATTATTACCGCCACCACCTCGTTCGGCATCTTTGTCGAGCTGCAGGATATCTACGTGGAAGGGCTGGTGCATGTCACCGCCCTGGGGAATGACTATTATCACTACGATCCCACCCGCCACTGGCTCATAGGGGAACGCACCAACCACATCTTCCGCCTCGGTGATCCCCTGAACGTCAAGGTGGTGCAGGTTAATCTGGATGACCGCAAGATCGATTTCGAATTGAGCGAGAAACAGCAGCGTATTACCGGCAAAGGCGGCAAGAAGGGCGGGGACAAGGGTAAGGACAAGGTAAAGTCCAAATCAAAATCCAGGTCCGGGAGGAAGCGCAAAACCTCGCTGCGGAGAAAGTCGAGGTGAACGGGCTGTTTGCATGCCCGGCTGACAGCAGGGGCCCGCTGCCGCATATCTGTCGGGTCGGCGCCGGATTCTGGGTGCTGCTGCTGCTGAGTGCTTGCGCAACGCTCACAGGCGAGCCATCGGCCGTAGTTGTTGCACGCGGTATCACCGTCGTGCCACTTGCTGATGGCAACACCCGCATCGATATTGCCACGGACGTCGCGTTTGATTTTGGCAGTGATGTGTTGCGTCCCGCATTTTTCGCGCAACTGGCACAGGCCGTAAAACCGTATCTTCAGCACGCCGTCCGGGTCGCGAGTTACACGGATAATGTCGGCGCGCCGGCCTTCAATCTCGACCTGTCGCAACGTCGTGCCGGGGCTGTCGCGGAGTTGTTGCGCGAACAGGGCTTCAGCACGGCGCAACTGGCGGTCAGCGGTTACGGTGAAGACAACCCGGTCGCCAGCAATGCCAGCGAGACCGGTCGCCGTCAGAACAGGCGCATCGAGTTGCTTATCACTGCCAAAGTCCCCTGATGGCGAATAGTGTCGAGCATGTCTACGGCGTGCACGCGGTGGCGGCTCTGCTGGCACAACGGCCCGGATCGATAAAAAAACTGTTACTCGCCAGGGGCGCCGGAAACCCGCAGCTCGATGGCCTGATCGAGAAAACCGTGGCCGCCGGTATCGCTGTGCAGACGCTGCCCCGTGCCGAGCTCGACGCGATCATGCCCGGTGCCCGGCACCAGGGTGTTATCGCCGTTGTCAGGGCCGTGTCCTACGAACGCAGTGAAAAAACATTACCCGAATTCCTGGCGGCATTGAGCGAGCCGGCGCTGTTGCTGGTGCTGGACGGGGTACAGGATCCGCACAACCTGGGTGCCTGTTTGCGCACGGCGGATGCAGCCGGTGCACATGCGCTGATTATGCCGCGCGACCGCGCGGCGGGCATCACACCGGTGGTGCACAAGGTTGCCTGCGGTGCGCTGGAGTCGGTGCCGGTCTTCGCGGTGACGAACCTGGCGCGTACCTTGCGCATGCTGCGTGATACCGGCATCTGGATCTACGGTGCCAGTGGCGACGCAGGGGAGGCGCTGTTCAGCAGTGACCTGCAGGGTCCCGTTGCGCTGGTGCTGGGCAGTGAGGGCAAGGGACTGCGACGCCTGACCCGCGAGCACTGTGATCACTTGCTGGCGATTCCCATGGCCGGGCAGGTGGAGAGCCTCAATGTATCGGTGGCGGCCGCTGTGCTGTTGTATGAGGTCCGCAGGCAGCGCCTGAAAAATGAACAATAAAAACAACATCCTGCAGGGGTGAATCGCATCCGCGATGCGGTGCGCCACGCTGTCGGCAGGCGCGCGGATGCGATCCGTGCCTGCAATTGCATCTGAAGCAGCCCTCACGTAGAATGCGCGCTCTTCCAAAAAGGCTGAATTTCAGCTGAATTATTAACTCCTTGCCTGTTGTGATAACAGCAGGCTACTCATCCACAAGGGGTCTTGTATGAGACATTATGAAATCGTGTTTCTGGTCCACCCTGACCAGAGTGAACAGGTGCCTGCCATGATCGAACGCTATCGCGGCACGATCGAGGGCGATGGGGGTGCTATTCACCGCCTCGAAGACTGGGGTCGACGCCAGCTTGCCTATCCGATTCAGAAACTGCACAAGGCACATTACGTGCTGATGAATATCGAGTGCGGTACCGGTGCACTGGAAGAAATCAACAGTGCCTTCCGCTTCAACGATGCCGTCATCAGGAGCATGGTGATCAGCCGCAAGGAGGCCGTCACCGAGCCTTCGCTGCTGGTCAAGCGCCCGGAAGAAAGACGCGAGCGGGAAGCGCCTGCTGCAGATAAGGGGCAGGGCGAGGCAGACGATATCGCTGACGATACGGGCGGTGCGGCTGCTGACGCTGCTGACGACACCGACAGTGAGGCAGATGACGCTGCTGATGACACGGACAGTGCGGCGGATGACACTGCTGATGACACGGCCGCTGCAGTCGCTGCGACTGAATAATCCCGGCTAACAGAATTCAAGAGGACCTATCATGGCTCGTTATTATCGTCGACGTAAGTTCTGCCGGTTTACGGCGGAAGGCACCAAGGAAATTGATTACAAGGATCTTGCCGTTTTGAAGCAGTATGTTTCAGAGACCGGCAAGATTGTGCCCAGCCGGATCACCGGTACCAAGGCAAAATACCAGCGGCAACTGTCAACTGCCATCAAGCGTGCTCGTTACCTGTCGCTGCTGCCTTACTGTGACGCGCACTAGCTGGAAACGATTGAAGATATAACCACAGGCGCCCGTTTTTCACAGCCATGAAAGCACTGGCTGCCTATATTGTCAGTGGTCGCTGGCAAGCGGCATTGATTGCCACGACCTGTGGGGTCATGTCGTTTATGCTGCCCTTGCTGGGGGGGTTGTTGAATTACCTGGCGGCGGCCGTTGTAGGGCTGGTTACCCTGCACGTCGGCACGGTACCCGGTCTGCAGGTGTTGTTGATTGCGACTGCCGTAACGGTGTTGTTTTACCAGTTGATGGGCGTGCAGGCCATCGTCGGCCTGGTGATGGTGCTGCTCTTATGGCTGCCCAGCTGGATGGCCGCTGCCGTGCTGTTGCAGACACGTAACCTCGGGCAAGCATTACGAGCGGCCATGCTGTTCGGTGTCTGTCTGCTGCTGGTAGTGTTCCTGGCCTACGGCGACCCGGCAACCTGGTGGTTGCAGCAGTTGCAACTGGTTGAAAGTACGTTGGAAGAAGCCGGTGTTTCACTGCCGCCACGACTGGCAGACCCCGAGCTGCAGCAGCAAGTGGCCGCCCTGTTGACCGGCATGGTCATTGCGTCGCTGGTGATCGGGGTCATTTCCAGCCTGCTACTGGCGCGCTGGTGGCAGTCACTGCTGGTGCACCCGGGCGGCTTCCGGGAAGAATTTTACGGTTTGCGGCTTGGTTACGCGGCCGGACTGGTGACGCTGGCTGTTATGGTGACAGCGCGTCTGACGCAGGGCACATTGAGTGATTTCAGTGCCCAGCTGGCGATGATAATGCTGGTACCGTTCCTGCTGGTCGGGCTGGCCATCATCCACAGCCTGTTAAGGCAATACCGCCGGGGAACCGGCTGGCTGGTGCTTGTTTATGTATTGCTGGCCGTATTTCCACAGGCAACACTGCTACTTGCGGCCGGTGGATTAATGGATACCTGGATTGACTTCCGTCGACGGCTGGGCCGGGGCGGTGGTGAATCCGGACAATGAGACAAAAGACAGAGTGAGGTTGTAACAATGGAAATCATCCTTCTGGAAAAAATTGCCAATCTGGGCGCCATGGGCGAAAAGGTTAATGTGAAGCCGGGTTACGGTCGCAATTTCCTGATACCGCAAGGCAAGGCCGCGGCGGCCACGGTTGAGAATATCGCCGACTATGAAGCACGGCGCACAGAACTTGAAAAGGCGTCTGCCGATGCACTGACAGCTGCCAATGCACGCCGCGATGAACTGCTTGACAAGGTCATCACCATTACCTCCAATGCGGGTGAGGAAGGTAAACTGTTCGGCTCGGTTGGTACTGCCGATATTGCCCATGCACTTACCGAGGGCGGGGCAGCGGTTGAGCGGCACGAAGTACGTTTGCCGGAGGGGGCATTCCGCATGGTGGGTGAGTATGACGTGACACTGCAGTTGCACACCGACGTGGATGTCACCATTAAACTGGTGATTGAAGCGGAATAGTAAAAACAACAAGCAAAGAACATTGCAAGTTGTTGTAATAGATTAATACATTGAACAGACGGCTCGGGGGAGCCGTCTGGTTTATCAGAGGCTGACACCGGCACGCACAAAGTCAGCCCATTTACAATGATGTCTTTCACCTGCGTTTATGCTATTTATTCCCCTTCACTGAACGCGGTGATAGGCACTTTTATTCAAAACGGGACTCAATGGCCGAATTACTTCGCTCTGCAGATGTAGTGCATGCCGGCACGGATGCGCTGAAAGTGCCCCCGCATTCTCTACAGGCCGAACAGGCTGTTCTTGGCGGGTTGATGCTGGATAACAGCACCTGGGACACGGTTGCAGATCGCGTCACGGAAGAAGATTTCTACCGCCGTGATCACCGCCTGATCTTTCGCGCCATCGCCGAGCTGGCGGAAAAGAACAATCCTCTTGATGCCGTCACCTTGTCCGAGTGGCTGGAACACAACAACCTGCTGAATGAAGTCGGCGGCCTGTCCGCGCTCGGTGTACTGGCGCAGAACACACCCAGTGCCGCGAATATAAAGGCCTATGCCGATATCGTGCGCGACAAGTCGGTGGTGCGGCAATTGATCAGTGTCGGTAACCAGGTCGCCGGCAGTGCCTACGAGGCCGAGGGTCGCAACACCAGCGAGTTGCTGAACGAGGCCGAGAAACTGGTGTTTGAAATTGCCGAACAGGGCAATCGCGGCAAGCGCGGCTTCCGCAGTATACGTGCACTGCTGGCCGTGGCGGTCGACCGCATTGACATGCTGTCCCAGCAGGACAATCCGTTGACCGGTGTCTCGACCGGCTTTACCGACATCGATGACATGACGGCCGGCCTGCAACCATCCGATCTCATTATCGTTGCCGGTCGTCCCTCCATGGGCAAGACCACGCTGGCGGTCAACTTTGCCGAAAATGCGGCCATCAAGAACCAGGTGCCGGTGGCTATTTTCAGTATGGAAATGCCGGGTGAATCACTGGCGCTGCGCATGATGTCCTCGCTGGGTCACATCGACCAGCACAAGATTCGCACCGGCAAGCTGGACGATGATGACTGGCCACGGCTGACCTCTGCCGTGAGCCTGCTGGACACGGCACCGATCTTCATTGACGACACGCCGGCACTGACGCCGATGGAACTGCGTGCGCGGGCGCGGCGTTTGAAACGTGAACACGATATCGGCCTGATCGTGATCGACTACCTGCAGCTGATGACCATCGGTAATACCCGCGAGAACCGTACCACGGAGATCTCCGAGATTTCACGCAACCTGAAGGCGCTGGCGAAGGAACTCGAAGTCCCTGTGATTGCACTGTCGCAGTTGAATCGCAGTCTGGAACAACGCTCCGACCGGCGTCCGGTGATGTCAGATCTGCGCGAGTCGGGCGCCATCGAGCAGGATGCCGATGTCATCATGTTCATCTACCGTGACGAAGTCTATAACGAGGAAAGTCCGCACAAGGGACTGGCCGAGATCATTATTGGCAAGCAGCGTAACGGTCCGATCGGTACACGCCTGCTGACCTTCCGTGGCCAGTTCACGCGTTTTGAAAACTATGCTGCAGACAACCAGTATTCGGGTGGTGAATTTGGATGAGCCGTCCCGCCCGGGCACGGATTAACCTGCAGGCCCTGCAACATAATTTTTCCCTGGTACAGCAGGCCGCACCCGACAGCCGCATCATGGCGATCATCAAGGCCAATGCCTACGGTCATGGCCTGATCAGCATTGCCCAGTCACTGCCTGCGGCGGCCGCGTTCGGTGTGTCCTGTCTGGATGAGGCGATCGCCTTGCGCGAGGCCGGGTTCGACCGGCGCATTGTATTGCTTGAAGGACTCTTTGGTCCCGATGATATCAGCCTTGTCTGCGGCTACCGGCTGGACGTGGTGGTCCACCATGAGAGCCAGTTGCAGTGGCTGGCACAGGGACAGCTGCTGCGTTCGCTGGATGTCTGGCTGAAAATCGATAGCGGAATGCACCGGCTGGGTTTTGATCCCGGCAGCATCGGCGATATTGTCTCACGTTTGCAGCAAATCCCGCAGGTGCAGACAGTGCGTTACATGACGCATTTTCCCTGTGCCGACGATCTCGATAACGCCGACACCCACCAGCAGATCGAGACGTTCAACGCGGCGCTTGCTGCCGTTGAGGGTGAGCGCTCACTGGCAAATTCGGCCGGCCTGCTGGGTTGGCCGGCGGCGCGTGCCGACTGGGTGCGTCCCGGTATCATGCTCTATGGCGGTTCACCGCTTGGCGGACGTACCGCGGAGTCGCTCGGCTTGCAGCCGGTCATGACCCTCAGTACCCGGCTGATCGCCGTCAATGCACTCAAGCAGGGTGATGCTGTCGGTTACGGGGGTGACTGGCGTTGCCCGTCCGACAGGTACATCGGCGTGGCGGCTATCGGCTATGGCGATGGTTATCCACGTCATGCGCCCACGGGTACACCGCTAAGGGTGAATGGTCGCGCGGCCTCACTGGTTGGCCGCGTCTCCATGGACATGATCAGTATTGACCTCGGCGACGAGCCAACCGCGCAGGTCGGTGATGAGGTGGTCCTGTGGGGTGAGGGCTTGCCGATTGATGAAGTCGCGGCATCCGCCACGACCATCTCATACGAACTGTTGTGCAGTGTCGGTTCGCGCGTGCAGTTTTCCTATAGCAGCTGATTGTTGTCCGTTGCATTGTTGACAAGCCCGGATCGTCGACCAGGCTTGGTGCGACGCAAGAACCTGGTCGATGCGCTGGAATCAACGGATGGGATACACACTGCTGAATTCTGTCCAGTGAGGTACCACCTGATGCTGGTGCAATACGACAGGGAGAGCCTCAGGTCACAGGATGTGCTCGACAGGGTTAAGGAGCAGCATGTCAATGCGCAACTCATCGGTCCTGTGTAAAAAATAAACAGCCGGTATCCTTGAACCGCATCCGCGATTAAATGGGTTAACTCATTCGCGGACGCGGTCCGCTCCTACTGGTGCATCTATTGCCGTAAGAGCGCTTCGCAAGCGCGATTGTTCCGGGATAGTCGCCTTTGCGCCCGGGTTGTTGTGTACAAGCGTCCGCTCGCCGGGTAGCCTACACGGCCTATGGCAAAAACAAGAACGCTCTACAGCTGCAGCGCTTGTGGCGCACAGTCACCGCAGTGGGCTGGACAGTGCAGCGACTGTGGTGGATGGAATACGCTCTCTGAAGTTGCCGTGCTGTCAAAAACGGTCTCCTCACGCTTTTCAGGCTACAGTGGCGACGCTCCGGTACCGGTGCAACGCCTGTCTGCGGTTAAAACAGACCAGCAGTTGCGCACCTCGGTCGGCATGCAGGAGCTGGATCGCGTGCTCGGTGGCGGGCTCGTCACCGGTTCGGTGGTGCTGATCGGCGGTGACCCCGGGATCGGCAAGTCCACCCTGCTGTTGCAGGTGCTGTCCGCCCTGTCAGGCGGTCTCGACTCGCTCTACGTGACCGGCGAGGAATCGTTGCAGCAGATTTCGCTGCGCGCGCATCGCCTGGGTATCAATGGTGATGACATCCGCCTGTTTTCCGAGACCTCCGTGGAACGCATTATCGCCACGGCCGACAAGGAGCGCCCGCAGGTGATGGTGCTGGACTCCATCCAGACACTGTACACGGAAGCACTGCAGTCCGCGCCCGGCTCCGTGGCACAGGTCCGCGAGAGTGCCGCACAGCTGGTGCGCTTTGCGAAACAGTCAGGCATTGCCATGTTCCTGGTCGGACACGTCACCAAGGAAGGGCAACTGGCGGGCCCCCGCGTACTGGAGCACATGGTCGATACCGTGCTCTACTTTGAAGGCGACCCCGGCGACCGCTACCGTATCCTGCGGGCCATTAAAAACCGCTTCGGTGCCGTCAATGAACTGGGCGTGTTTGCCATGACGGAGCACGGGCTGAAAGAAGTCAGCAACCCGTCGGCCATCTTTCTGTCGCGGCACGAACAGGCGGTACCCGGCAGTGTCGTCATGGTGACCTGGGAAGGCACCCGGCCGATGCTGGTGGAGGTGCAGGCACTGGTCGATCAAAACCAGCTCGGTAATCCGCGCAGGGTGACTCTGGGTCTGGAGCAGAACCGCCTCTCCATGCTGCTGGCCGTGTTGCATCGCCACGGCGGGCTGACGCTGGGTGACCAGGATGTGTTTGTCAATGTCGTCGGTGGCGTACGCGTCACTGAGACAGCCGCGGATCTGGCCGTGTTACTGGCGGTCACGTCGAGCTATCGCAACCGGCCGTTACCGGCAGACCTGATCGTCTTCGGCGAGGTCGGGTTGTCGGGTGAGTTGCGGCCGGTCCCGAACGGCCAGCAACGTATCAGCGAGGCCGCCAAGCATGGTTTCCACAAAGCCATTATCCCGGTGGCGAACAAGCCGAAAACGGCGACGAAGGGGCTTGAAGTGACCGCGGTGAATCGTCTCTCGCAGGTGCTGGAAAAGGTATCCGAAGGGTTCTGACTGCTCGGCACGGTGATTGCGGGGTGCAAGACCGGCTTGTGATGTCTTTGTCTTTTATTGATCTATATCAACTGCTTTTCACTTGAAAAGAGGTAACTTATCAAAGACTATCAGGCTCAATTAATGACAGTTCGGTATGAACACCAGAGCCAGAATAATAATTGCCTGCAATAATCCGGGATGTGCTGGAAATTTTGATCACATCGTTTTTGTTGCAAGAAAGTGGCTTGTCGAAGGCTGTAATACGGCCACCTTTGCTGCAGGAATTCCGGCGGCTGCAAGGTGATAATTTGCAGGGACAGTCTTGATAACTGACGGCAGCAGTGCTCGTATATTGAAAATCAGCTTTGTCCCCAATCGCGGCCAGTGCGGTATTAAGCTGGATTCTTGGGAAACAGGCGGGTTATGCTAGCCAGTCAACAGTGCAGGAGAGTAATACCTTGTTAAATTCAACCAACCCCGCCAACGAACGCCGCCTGAATTCCTCTTTACTGGATGGCGTGCGCAAACATCTTGCCTCCCGGGTTGTCGGGCAACACGACCTTGTCGACAGCATGCTCATCTGTCTGCTCAGTAAAGGCCATGTACTGGTGGAAGGCATGCCCGGACTGGCAAAGACAACCGCGGTAAAGACACTGGCGGAGGCCATCGAGGGCGATTACCACCGTGTCCAGTTTACCCCGGACCTGTTGCCTTCCGATCTCGTTGGTACCGATATCTATCGTCATGAAAAGGGCGAGTTCGAGTTCCGTCCCGGGCCGTTGTTTCACAATATCCTGCTGGCGGACGAGGTCAACCGGGCACCTGCGAAAGTACAATCGGCCCTGCTCGAGGCGATGGGCGAATGCCAGGTCACGGTTGGCCTGAAAACCTATATCATGCCGAAACTGTTCATGGTGCTTGCCACCCAGAACCCGATCGAGCAGGAAGGTACCTATAATCTTCCGGAGGCACAGCTGGACCGGTTCCTGATGCATGTGCGTGTCGACTACCCGAGTCGCGATGAGGAACTGGCGATCCTGGAACTTGACAGCAACCAGCAACTGGCAGCACCGCAAGCACCCGCCGAGGTGCTTTCCCAGACGCAACTCTTCAAGATTCGGGAAGATGCTGCAAAACTCTACCTGGATCAGAAACTGAACAATTATATTGTTGACCTGGTACAGGCCAGTCGCAAACCGGAGGCCTATGACGAAGGCCTGAAACGCTGGTGCCGCATTGGTGCATCGCCGCGCGCGACCATTGCACTGGCCCGCTGCGCCCGCGCCCGTGCATGGCTGGATGGTGAAGAGTTCGTCGCTCCCCACCATATTCAGGCGGTGGCACCTGACGTACTGCGGCACCGTGTCCTGCTGACCTTCGAGGGCGAGGCGGAAGGTGTGACGAGTGACGATTACATCAGGCGTCTGCTGGAGGTCGTGGCAATCCCGTGATTGCCGACAGAGTTGCTCGCTCAGGGCCTGACACACAGTTAAGCGCAGTTACGCAATGAGTCTCCACCCACAACTTGATGACCTGCTGGAACTGCGCCACCAGGCCCGTACCCTCGGTGTCGCGGCACATCACCTCGTCAATTCCACATTTACCGGGCTGTATGCCTCGGTATTCCGCGGTACCGGCCTCGACTTCGACGAAGTGCGTGAATACCGGGAAGGTGATGACATCCGCAGCATGGACTGGCTGGTCACCGCCCGCACCAATACCCCGCACATCAAGATCTTCCGCGAAGAACGGCAACGCAGCGTCATCCTCTGTATCGACATGGGCCCGCACATGAACTTTGGTACCCGCGGTACCTTCAAGTCGATCCAGGCCGCACGCACCGCGGCACTGATTGGCTGGGCGGCAAGCAAGCAGCATGACCGTGTCGGGGGTGTGCTGTTCGGTAACCCGGCGACCGGGATACGCTATTTTCGCGCCACACCGGGTCGCCGCGGCCTGTGGCAACTGCTGCGCGCAATGACGCAACCGATCGAGCAGGGGGATACTGACGAATCCCAGTTGATGGCTGCCCTGCAGCACCTGGACAGTGGCACCGGCACCGGCTCCCTGATTTTCGTGATTGCCCCTATCAATCAGGTCACCATCGGTTTCGAACGTATCCTGGGTAGCCTGAAGCAGCGCCACGACGTCGTGCTGCTACCGGTCGATGACCCGGCTGACCGTGATCTGCCCTCCATGGGACCGGTCATCTTCTCCAACGCCGCCGGTGAGCTTCTCGAGGTTGATACCGACAGCGAGGCCGGCCGCGAGGCGTTTCGTGCTGACTGGGAGCAGCGTCGCGAGGAACTGCAGCAGTTGGCCTTTCGGCTGAAACTGGGCCTGATACCCGTCAGCACCAACGAGGACGTGCACAAGTCGCTCGTCAGCGGATTACGCCACTACGCGGGGAGGCGCTAGTCGGAAACATGGATACCGGAGCGACAGTGTTACGCGATATCCACGGTCTTGACGCGGTGCCCTGGTGGCCGCTGGCACCCGGCTGGTGGTACCTGGCCGGACTTGTCTGTTTACTGCTGCTGTCCATCGGAATCAGGTACTGGTTGTTCTATAACGCCGGCTGGCTTGGCTGGCGTGGCGATGCGCGCCGCCAGCTGCGTAAACTGAAACAGTCCCTGGCCACGGAAGATCCACATGTGGTGGCAGGTAAATTGTCAGAGCTGCTGCGTCGTATTGCCATGGTGCGCAGTGGCCGACAACAGGCAGCCGGCCTCACAGGAGATACCTGGCTGCAGTGGCTGGCAGAGCATGACAGGACGGGCTTTGACTGGGCACAGCATGGTCAGGTCCTGCTGACAGCGCCGTACATGCCACCGGCAATGACCGTCGAGCGTGCTGAACTGGCCAGGCTGATCCGCGCAGCCACCCACTGGATCGATGCATCGCGACCCGCAAAACGGAACGTCGCTTTGTCGCAACGCTTCAGGCGCTTGCTGGCGGGCATTCCTGGTACAGGTGGAGCGCGCCGTGTTTAGTTTTCACTGGCCCTGGTTTGCCCTGTTATTGCCGCTGCCGCTGCTCATCTGGAAATTCTGGCTGCGGCCACACGGGGCCACGGATGCCTATACGCATGCGGACCGCTCCACGCTGTTGCATCCGGCACTGGGAAGACTGGCATCGACCTTTGTTACCTCGCGCTCACTCACCCACGCCGGCAGCCGTCTGCAGGCCTTCATGCTGGCACTGTTGTGGGTGGCCCTGGTCGCCTGCCTGATGCGTCCGCAGTGGCTGGAACCCTACACGGAAATCCGCACTGAAGGCTATGACCTGATGCTGGCCATCGACACGTCGCGTTCCATGGAGGCACTGGACTTCAGTGTCGAAGGCCGGCAGGTGACTCGCATGGCCGTGGTCAAGGGCGTCATCGGACGTTTTATCAAGGCCCGCGACGGTGACCGTATCGGACTCGTGGCATTCGGCAGCCAGGCATTCGTGCTGTCGCCGATGACGCTGGATAATCAGGCTGTGTACAGCCTGGTTGAGAGTATCGTCTCGCGCATGGCCGGTGACGGTACGGCCATCGGAGATGCCATCGGACTGGGCGTGAAGAAGTTGCGCGATCGCCCCGAGGGGTCGCGGATCCTGATCCTGGTGACGGATGGTGAGAATACCGAGGGCAGTTTGCCGCCGAGACTGGCCGCGCAACTGGCCGCACACGAAGGCGTGCGTATTTATACCATCGGTGTTGGCAGCAAGGGGCTGGTGCCGTTTATGGAAAATGGCCGCATGACCGAGGTCAAGATGGAGATCGACGAGGACTTGTTGACCGAGGTCGCGGGCATTACCGGCGGCGAATATTTCCGCGCGACTGACACCAGTGCACTGGAGCAGATCTACCAGCGTATCGATGCACTGGAAAAAACCCAGGCTGAATCACGCACGGTCATGATATCCAGGCCACTGTATCGCTGGCCGCTGGGGCTGGCACTGCTGGCGCTGTTGTTGCTTGGCCTGTTTCCGGACGGTATTCCACGGGCCTGGCTGACGAGGCGGGCGCATGGCTGAACTGCTGACAGCCTTTCACTTCAGCGAACCCGGCTGGCTGTGGGCGCTGCTGTTATGCGCGCCTGTTGCGGGCTGGCTGCTGCTGTTCCGGCAGCTTGCCGGTAACAACGACCGCATTCAGCAGTATGCGGATGCCCACCTGATGCCGCACCTGCTGGGGCGTTCGACGGCATCCACCCGTACCCAGTGGCAGCGCTATGCCCGCTGGGCTGGTCTGTGGACGCTGCTGGTAGTGGCCATGGCGGGACCCCGCTGGGGTTTTACCGATGTACAGTTATTTCGTCCGGGCACCAATTTGCTGATCTTGATGGACATCTCGCGGTCAATGCAGGTGGCGGATGTGCCTCCATCGCGACTGGCGCGGGCGCGGCAGGAGGTTGAAGACCTGCTAAACGAGAACCGCGGTGTCCGGGTTGGATTGATCGGTTTTGCATCGGTGGCGCATGTGGTCTCACCCGTGACCGAGGACATGCAGGGTATACACCGGGTGTTGTCCGCCCTGGATACGAGTCTGGTCAGACTCCAGGGCAGTCGTTTGCTATTTGCACTGGAGCGGGCGCAGCAACTGCTAGCGGGGCAGCCGGCTGAAAGCGTCAATTCAATCCTGATTATCAGCGATGGCGATTTTGAGGAACAGGGCCTGGAGCAGCGACTCGAAGAGCTGGCCGCGGCGGGAATACGCGTGCATATCCTGGGTGTCGGTACGCCGGAAGGGGACGCCGTCCCCGGCGAGGGGCGTGAGGGCCCCTGGATACTGAACAGGACCGGTCAGCCGGTGATCTCGTCGCTCAACGAACCGCTGTTGCAATCATTGGCAAAAGCCGGCAATGGACTCTACCAGCGTGCCGATTACCGTGAGCGTGATACCGGCAAGATCCTCTCCGAAGTAAAGGCACAGGCCCTGCCCGGTACCGGGCAGGATGAACGCACACGTGTCTGGAATGAGCGTTTTTACATACTTGCCGGACTGGCCCTGCTACTGATGCTGCCGCTGTTTCGTCGCACCCTGTCGGGGAACCGTTTGTGAAGCGCATGACTGCAAGCGTGAAAGCCGGAATGGCGGGGCGGCTCTGCCCGGGCCGGAGTGCGGTGTTTCTTTTCTGCCTGCTCTGTACGAGTATCGTCAATGCCGCCTGGTTCAAGAACCCGGAACAGCAAGCGGCGCAAAAATTTGAACAGGGTGAATACAGCGATGCGGCCAGTGAATTCACCGATGATTACCGTCGTGGCGTCGCACTTTACCGTGCCGGCCACTACACGGATGCCGGCGAGGCCTTCGCCAGTGTCGAACGTGAAGACGTCAAGGCTGATGCCCTTTATAACCTGGGCAATACCCGTTACAAACGCAGCGATTATACCGGTGCGGTTGATGCCTATACGTCCTCGCTGGCGTTGCGATCGGGTGATGACGATACGCTGCACAATCTGGCGCTGGCCAAGAAGATGCTTGAGCAGAGCCTGACGGAAGAGATCGAGGAAGAGCTGACGGAGGAGCAGGAACAGGAACAGGAACAAGAACAGGAGCAGGAGCAGGAGGAAGAGCAGGAGTCCGAGGAGCAGGAACAGGAATCCGAGGAATCGTCCGGCGAGCAGGAACAGGAGTCCGAGGAATCGTCCGGCGAGCAGGAACAGGAGTCCGAGGAATCGTCCGGCGAGCAGGAACAG
>CAMYIO010000045.1:0-13795 GCA_947258515.1 uncultured Ectothiorhodospiraceae bacterium | reverse complement strand
GAGCAGGAACAGGAGTCCGAGGAATCGTCCGGCGAGCAGGAACAGGAGTCCGAGGAATCGTCCGGCGAGCAGGAACAGGAGTCCGAGGAATCGTCCGACGAGCAGGAACAGGAGTCCGAGGGTTCCTCCGGGGACCAGGAGCAGGAGTCCGAGGATGCCTCCGGGGACCAGGAAGAGGAATCCGAGGGTTCCTCGGGTGATCAGGAGCAGGAGTCGAAGGACGCCTCCGGGGACCAGGAAGAGGAATCCGAAGGCGACTCGGGTGACCAGGAGCAAGAGTCCGAGGATGCCTCCGGGGACCAGGAGCAGGCATCTGAAGGTGACGCGGGCGAGGAAGACAAGGAGGCCGAACCTGCCGAGGGTGGCCTGGAAGAGGAAATGGATGAGGCCAGTGGTGGTATGGAGGAGGAGCAGGAGGATGCTGCCGGTGATAAGGATGAGCCGGAAAAACCGTCGGGAGAGGGTGAGGACCAGCAGGAAGATGGCGATTTAGGCGAGCAAGGTGATGAAAATGATGGTAATCTCCCTATAGACAATACTGATGATGGGGCTGCACCAGAGGAAACGGGTGAGGCTGCAGGAGGCGAAGAAGAACGGGACCGGGAAGAGGCCGGCAGCTCGTCAGAACAACCAACCGGTCCGGGGGGTACCCCTGATGAGATTTCCGAGGAGGAGGCCGCCGCCAGTCAGGCTGTAGATCAGTTTGACCAGATGGGGCCGGCACCAGGTGAAGAAGACCCCGACGCGTTACCGGCCGGTCTGCCTGACGAAGATGCGATTCCAGGAACCGGGATATCCGTGATCATGATGGATCAATGGCTGGAACAAATTGAAGGTGATCCTGCCTACCTGTTACGAAACCAGTTCATGATCGAGGAACGGCAGGAGCTTGACAGACGTGGTCGCGAGTTGATGGAAACCAGGCCATGGTAACCGCAGGAACAAGGCTGTTGCATGCTGTCCCGGACTGTGGTTTTGTGGATTTACCCAGATAATACAAAGCAGGAGCGAGCAAATTGAATTACAAGAACTGCCTACGAATCTGTACCAGCTGTTTGTTTGCCGGACTCATGACGAGTGTCAGCGTGGAAGCCGCAGGTTTTTCCTTCGGTTCCAGCAACTCTCCAAACAAGAATTCTCGTATCACTAACAACAGACCCTGGGGCAATGTCGAGGCCTTCAAGCCTGGTTTGAAGAGCGAGCAACTACCTGCAGTGCCTGGTGGTCCGCAGTATCTTGGCGCTGCACCCGGCACCGGCTGGTATCCGGCACAGATGCCCGGGGTCGAGAGCCCCCCTGTCGCCAAACAGCCTGTTGTCGAGACTGAAATCCGGGGCGGCATGTTTTACGAGCAACAGAACATTGTCTATACGGTTCGGGTTGTCAGTAGCGGCAACCTCAAGACACTCACTCCCGTCATTCCGCGTATCAAGGGCGCCATACTGGAACAGGTCGATGGGCCGGTCGCAACGACACGCAAGTCCTGGCAGGACAGCTCCCGCGAAATTGTTAATCAATACCACTTCAAGCTGACGCCGTTACGCCCCGGTGAAATCGTTGTGCCTGCCATTGAGTTTACCGGAACCCATGTTGCAAGCAGGCAATGGAATGGAGCCCCGGGAAGACCTGCCAACGGCACCGAAAAAAGTTTTAACATTGCGGCCGACGGCCCGCTGACACTAAAGGCGCTACCGGCTGACCCCTTTGTCACACCCTGGTTGCCGCTGAATGACCTGAAACTGCGGGTGCAGATGCCTGATAACTCGCCCGCCAAGGCGGGCGTTCCCATCACGCTCACGCTCGAGCTGACAACCAGAGGGGCGCTGGGTTCGCAGCTACCGTCACTGGAACAGCAGCTCAAGAGTGACGGTTTCCGCGCTTATCGGGACTCGGTCACCACCAGTAACGGCATCTCCAGTGATGGCACGAAGTTGATCGGGAGCCGCAAGGAGACCTACACGATTATTCCACTGCAGGACGGCTGGATACACCTGCCCACAATCCAGGTTGCCTGGTGGGATGTAGATACGGATAAGCCCATGCTTGCCGGGTTACCGGGACAGGAAACTGCGGCCAAGGCTGCAGCGAGTCGTGAAGCCGCCATGGCAGCCGGTGAAGAGGGTTTGTTCGCCGTGTATTTCTGGGCGCCACTGTTAATCGTTCTGGGGTTGATCGTGGGCTACTGGCTGGGCGCCTGGGCACGTACCCGGCCGTTCTTCAAGTCGGCTGGAAGCAGCGCGGGCAGCTGGCTGTCAGCGTCGGGACAAAGCATTGCGCAGCACACAGTGGCTGCCGGCAGGATGCTCTCACCCATGCCCTACCTGGATAAGGTACGCATGGTGTTTGCCTCTGTTATGCCAAGACCCGTCAAAATGTGGTTATGTGTTCGTTGTCTTGACCGTGAGGACAGGCCGGAGGCGTGGTGCACCGAATTCAGATCCCGTATTTGCAAGCATCTCGATATTTCCGATCACGCACCCATATCCGCGATCGCCGAGAAGATTATCGAGGTGCAACCACTGGCCGAGCCGGCCAGGCTGCGCGCCCTGGTGCAGTCAATGGACAACGCGCTGTATGGTGGCGGGCCCCTGGATTTTGCAGCCTGGAAGAAAGACCTCAGGCGGCAGCTACGTCCCCGTCTGTATCGAGGTCGGCGATCCGCGCAATACCACGGTTGTACTGCACATCCGGCATGTGTCAGTATCAGCAGCAGTGGCAGAATTTAGCGCAGGATATTTCTTGATAGATGCATGGCTAATCTCGCAATGAAGTGGCAGGCATTGTTGAGAAAGTCGGAACCCGGCAGCAACACTCATTCATTGATTTATCGGAGCTGCAAAAAACACTGGAGCGCTTCATCGAGGCAGATGATCTAGAAACAGGGCAGGTGGATCCATACAGCCATGGTGAACTGGTCATGAACGATTTACAGCCTGGCTGGCTGCAATAACCAACAAGCAATAAAGCGGATTCAAGGAGAGAGTCAATCATGGAGAAAGCAGGCTCTTCGTGCACACGGTACATGCGTGTACTGGTCTGGCCGTCCACTGCCATACCCACCTTGATAGCTGCTGCTTTGCGGTTCACCGCATCCGGCCTGCCCGGACTGAAGCGTAACGCAGTAATCAGGCAGGCGGGTCACTTGTGAAACTGGTGGTCAGACAGAGAGGTAGCCGTCGTTTTGGTCTGCCTGTTGAATTTCCGTTAACGGATTATCAGGGGCTGCATGTCATTCATGACCGAAGGCGACAGCCTGATCGACGCAAGTCCAGGCATGACATAGAAGATCTGAAGGTGATACTTTCGAAAATGGGGCGTGACTGACGGGCGGACTCCCTTGATCAACAGCGACTCAGAAACAGGCGACCTTCGGGTCGTTTTTTCGTTCAGGGTTGAGGATAAACACTGTCTGTTTGCGGGAAACGAGGTTCTCACCCCGCAGGATGTGGGTTGCGACTGGACGCCGACGACTGGCGCCAGACGTGCAACCGGCCTCTGACGCAGGTCGGCATTTCGGTTAAACTGCCCCATTATTTTATCCCGGAGTCTGCTGCATGAAGTTCACCATTGACGGGTTTCGCACCTGGAAGAATAAAAGCATCACCCTGCTGGGAATGTCCGGGGTGGGCAAGACCCACCTGTCGATGCTGTTGCGCAGCAACAACTGGTTTCACTACTCGGGCGATTACCGCATCGGTACGCGCTACCTGGATGAGCCGATCATGGACCTGATCAAGCAGCAGGCGATGCAGACGCCATTTCTGCGCGAACTGCTGCGCCGCGACTGGATTCACATCCGCAACAATATCAAGGTGAACGACCTCGGGCCGGTGTTGAGCTTCGTCGGCAAGCTCGGCAATCCCGAGCTCGGTGGTGTGCCACTGGAGGAGTTTTCACGGCGCCAGGCGCTGTACCGCCGGGCAGAAATCGCGGCCATGCAGGATGTCCCGGAGTTTATCCGCAAGGCACACGACATTTACGGCTACGACAACTTTGTCAACGATGTCGGCGGCAGCCTCTGTGAACTCGATGAGCCGTCCGTGATCGACCTGCTGGTCGAGCACTCGCTGATCCTGTACATCCGGGTCACCGAGCAGGCCGAGGAGGAGGCCCTCATCAGGCGTGCCCAGAGCAGCCCCAAGCCACTGTATTACCGTCCCGAATTTCTTGCCGAGCAGTTGCAGCAGTATCTTGACTTGAACAGTCTGGAGTACGCGGCACAGGTGGATCCGGATGATTTCTGCAGCTGGGTGTTCCCGCGCCTGTTCCATTCACGCGTACCGCGTTACGAGGCCATTGCGCGCCCGCACGGCTACACCGTCACCTCGCACGAGGTGGCGATGGTGCGCGACGAACAGGACTTTCTCGACCTGCTGGAAAATGCCATCGCCCGCAAGGCGGACGAGTAGTACGCATGCCGATTGTCGCCCACAATGACCTGCCGACCTTCCAGCGCCTGCGCCAGGAAGGCCAGACCATCCTCGCGCCCGGTCGCGCCCGGCACCAGACCATTCGCGAGCTGCACATTGGCGTGCTCAACATGATGCCCGATGCGGCACTGGCCGCGACCGAGCGCCAGTTTTTCCGCCTGGTGGGGGAGAGCAATCCCATCGCGCAGTTCTACATGCACCCGTTCACGCTGCAGCAACTGCCCCGCGGCGAACAGGCGCGGGTGCACATCGAGCGCTACTACGAGACCTTTGAACAGATACGCGCCGGGGGGCTGGATGCGCTCATTATTACCGGGGCCAATGTTACCCATCCCGACCTGTCGCAGGAGCCCTTCTGGGAGCCGTTGCGCGAGGTGTTCGACTGGGCGCAGGAGAACGTGACCTCGGTGCTGTGTTCCTGCCTCGCCACGCACGCGGCGATGCAGTTTCATCACGGCCAGAAACGTCGTGCCATGCCGGCCAAGCGCTGGGGCGTGTTCCCGCACCGGGTGATCCAGGTAACACATCCGCTGGTGAATGACGTCAATACGCAGTTTGACGTGCCGCATTCGCGCTTTAATAACATCAGCGCCGAGCAGTTCCGGAAGGCCGGCCTGCACGTGCTGGTGGAGAGCGTCGAGGCGGGGGTGCACCTGGCTGTCAGTGCGGACGGTATCCGCGTCGTCTATTTCCAGGGACACCCGGAGTATGACACCGTGTCCCTGCTGAAGGAGTACAAGCGCGAGGTACAGCGCTTTTACGCCGGCGAGCGCAGTGATGTTCCGCCGTTTCCGGAGAACTATTTCAAGCCCCGAGAGCAGGCCATTTTGAACGAGTACCGTTTGCGCCTGGATGCCGCGCGGGCCGCGGGCAAGCCGCTACCCGAATTTCCGGAACAGCTGGTTGCCGGGCGCATCGACAATACCTGGCACGATGCCGCCGAGGGTATCGTCGGTAACTGGATTGGCCTGGTTTACCAGTTGACCCATGAGGAGCGGAACCTGCCCTTCATGGACGGCGTCGACCCGCACAATCCACTCGGTCTCGACTGGATCATCGAGTCACACCAATAACCGACCCCGGTACAAGGAGCAAGCGTATGCAGTCCGGCCCAAGAGAAATCGTCACCCCGTTCAGGCCCATCCCGCTGGATGTGCCGGAGGCCATGGCGCCCAACGAGTTTTTCAACAGTACCGAGAACCTCGATGACCTGATGCACAACAACGGGCTGCTGACCAACCCGGAGAATCTGTTGCTGTATCGCAAGGCACTGGGCCACAGCCGCGAGTTCGATACCTCGATTATCTACAACAGTTCGAAGTGCATCCTCAACCCGCTGGGCCGGCCGGTGCGTCGTACCCAGGTGCCGGTGGATGTGAAGCACATCTGGAACCGCATGAACCAGATCATTATCGATTACATGGTGGAGTGTTATCCGGATCCGGAGTCACACCTGCTGCTGGCCGGTGAGGCCAGCCTCGATGCCACCTGGCCGCTGACCTCGCCCGGGGTGCCCAGTATTCGCATGCTGCACAATCATTTCATGGTTTTCAGCAAGGACGAGCTGCGCGCGGCGGCGCCGGCTGACCCGAAAAATCCGAACCTCACGGATGGTGGCCAGCACAGCCTGTTCGAGGCCTATATGCACGATGTTTACCGCGAATTTTTCGACCGTGCGCTGGACCTGGAGCTGCTCTGGCCGGTGGGCGAGGCGGGCTCGCGCATCGAGCTGACCGGCTACCCACAGGGTCTGCCGAGCTGGGAGATCCAGGGCGGGGTGGCGACACTGGAGGAGGTCGGTTTCTGGAACGAGTATGACGAGATCCTGAAGGGTTTCATGGATTTCTACCGCTCATTCTTCAGCCAGGTGTCGACGCGCAATGCGCCGATGCTGGATGATCTGTACTTCCCGGAGCATGTCGAGAACGTACTGCTGTTCAATAATGATTTCCTGAAGACCGCAAAAAAGGTCCGCGACCGCTGTATCGTCGATGCCGCCTATGCCAATGCCATCCGCTGGCAGCCGGCCTTCAAGCAGCTGATCTATCGCAACGACGAGGACAAGTTGATCGTTACCATCAGCCAGAACTCGATCGGCAATGCCATTACCGAGTTGCTCGGTGTGGTGGTCAAACGCATCCCCGATGCCGCGGCCTACGAGCGATTCGAGCCGCAACTGATCGAGCAGTTGCTGGAAGTGCGCCGTCGCCTCATCGAGGCCGACCTCGGCGAGGGGATCGAAACGCCGTACTGGCCGGGTTGAGCCGACACCGGCTCTAGCCGGTGGAGTATCCACCTTTGTTTAAGGCGCAGGGATGAACAGCAAGCTGCCGGAACCGGGGGCTTATTTCCCCAGTACGTGGCGTATCTCGGGCAACATTCGCATGACGCACTCTTTGCCTTCCTGTATGGCAGCTTCCGCACGGTAAAACTCCATCAGGCCAATATGCGATAGTTTTGGCGACAGCATGATATCCGGCGGTTCACCCGCCAGGCGGCTGCGTGTATTCCTGTCCTGCGCAATATTGATAGAGCCGGCAATGGCATCGAACAGACCGGGTGGGGAGGTCTTTTCTTTTTCGTCATTGAATAGAGACGGCGAATACTTGTTCACTGCCCGTGATAGCCTGTCCATGACGTGATTGCCGTTGTTCTGCTGCCCGTTGCGTTTCTGAATGAAATGCTTTCCTACGATGTCCCCGTTGAGGTTGACAGAGATGACGATGTCCGCGCCGAGTGCATGGCAAACGGACACCGGTACCGGATTAACCAGTCCGCCATCGACCAGCCATCTTCCCTGATGCTGCAGGGGTGGAAACAGGCCGGGCAGGGATATCGAGGCCCAGACGGCATCGATTAGCGGTCCACTGGTAAACCAGACCTCTCGTCCTGTTTCCAGGTCAGTCGCCACGGACGCGAATTTCGCAGTGCTATCTTCAATAGACTGATCCTCGCGGCAGACACATTGAAGGAAGAATTCATGCAGTTTTTCAATGTCAACGAATCCGTTGAGTGACAGATTCAGTTCGATGTATCTGGCAAGTTCCACGCGGGTCAATGAGCGTACCCACTGCTCCAGTTTGTCAAGATTTCCCGCAACGTAGGCGGCGGCGACCAGTGCACCGATTGAGCAGCCGCAGACGACCTGCGGGTGAATATCCAGATCTGATAAGGCTTTTATGACGCCGATGTGTGCCCAGCCCCTGGATGCACCACTGCCCAGCGCAAGGCCAATAGACGGGGCAGACTTTCTTTGCTGAATCACTGGTTAAACCCTTTCCGCCTGATCACTCGCCCTAGACTTGCGGCTGGGCGGCATCGACCACTTCCCGGGTTATCTCCAGCTGCTGCTGACCCTGCTGTTCCCGCACCAGGCCGGTCGCATGCGGGTCGAATTCGAGACGCTTGACGATGGTGCCGAACACTTCCCGCAAGGCCCGCGCGCCCAGCCGGTTCTTTTTGGCCGCCAGGTCGGCAATCAGGTACATCGCCTCCTCGGTGATGGAGAGGGTGATGCCGGAATGTTTGAAATAATCAACCGCGGCCGGCCAGATGGCGCCTTCAGTATCGCTGAATATCCTGGCCAGATCGGGGGCGCTTAAATCAGCCAGCATGACAACGCTGTCGAAGCGGGACAGGAATTGCGGCGTCATGCCATAGTGGAAGATATCTTCCTGTGTCATGTAGCGGGCAAGGTCGAAGATGAAGCGTCTGTCCAGGCTGCCATCGGCACGTGGTTCGAGGCGCCAGAACTTGTCAGACCCCGACTTCTTGGTGACCCGTTGATAGACCTGATCATAGAGTTCCTCGAAGGCGCCGCCGGCGACGAAGAAGACATGCTCGGTATTGATGGTTGTTGTCAGTGACTGCCACTTGCCGGCTTCAAAATAGGGTAATTCAACCTGGACATTCTCGTTTTCCATGAGGGTGAGCAGACTGTCCTGGGCAACGATGCCCTTGACGTTGGCTTCACCGCCGATTACCGCGCGGATCTTGTCCACCTCATCGACACAGACGATGCCATGCGAGACATAGGCTTGCATGGTCTCGAGGTCGGCCTTTTCGCCAAGGATATTGGCCGCCCGGCGCGCCAGCCTGTCCATGACGATATTGGTTTGTTTGCCGCGGGTTGCCAGGTCGGCGACGAGATTGGCGTTGATGCGGATGATGGTCGAGTACTTCTCGAAGCCTTTGGTCTGCGAAAAAAACCGCTCGACCGAGCGCATGATGGTGGTTTTCCCGGTACCCGAGTTGCCGATCATGAGCACATTCCGCGAAGAATGCTCGATCAGGTGCTTGAATATGGCAACCGACATATCCTGCAGGGCCTGGTCCTGTCCAATGACATCCTGGGACAGGTCGTCGAGTATTTGTCTGGGTGTTATTGGAGAGTTCGGGGCCATGGTGTGTTTGATTTCGCTAGCAGTAAGGAGAGGTTCTACTGTGCATAGTACCTCTCAACAGAGTTTGCATTCCATCCCTGACGACATGCGCTTCAGGTGCGGCTGTAAATACACCCCTGTTGCTGTGATAACCTCGCAATGACGAGTGCGTCCGGAAACGCCTCCATAACCTGTTCCAGGCGGGAATGTGATGTACCAGGGCGAACGATTCAACAGCATTAGCCATCTCGTGGGCGCCGCGCTGGCCCTCATCGGACTGGTGATCCTGGTGGTGTATGCCTCGGCGCAGGGCGATCCGTGGAAAACCGTCAGTTTTAGTATCTACGGTGCGTCCCTCTTTCTGCTGTACACCCTGTCGACGCTGTATCACTCCCTGCGTGGCCGGGCCAAGGAGATTTTCCAGAAGCTGGATCACGTCGCCATCTACCTGCTCATTGCCGGTACCTACACCCCGTTTACCCTGGTCACGCTGCGGGGCGCCTGGGGCTGGACGCTGTTCACTATCATCTGGGGTCTGGCTATCATTGGCATTATCGTGGATAGCCTGCACCGGGATGGTTCACGAACCCTTCAGATGGTCATCTATCTGCTGATGGGCTGGTTGATCCTGATCGCCATGAAACCGCTGGTGCAGGCCTTGCCCGCGGGTGCGCTGGTGTTGCTGGTACTGGGCGGCGTTTTCTATACCGGCGGTATTGCTTTTTATGCCATTGATGCAAGGATGGTACACGCCCACGGCATCTGGCACCTGTTCGTACTGGCCGGCAGCCTTTCGCATTACCTGGCCGTGCTGCTTTATATCCTGTAGAGGCAGTCAGAACCTTTCCAAAGTATGGGGAATGCGGGCAGGCTACTTGTCTTCCTTGTCCAGGTTCAGTGACGCGGAGTTGATGCAATAACGTTGTCCGGTCGGTGCCGGCCCGTCTTCGAAGACATGACCGAGGTGGGCATCGCAACGGGCACACATGACCTCGACACGCGTCATGCCGTGACTGCTGTCGGTTTCAGTCTTGATGTTTTCGCTGATGCCGGGGCGAATGAAACTGGGCCAGCCACTACCGGAATCGTATTTGTCGTCGGAATGAAACAACGGCATGCCACAACAGATACAGTGATAAACGCCGCTGTCCTTGCAATCATGGTAGGTACCGCTGAAGGGTCGTTCCGTACCCTTGCCACGGGTGACCTTGTACTGCTCATCTGTCAGCTGTGATTGCCACTCTGTATCTGTTTTCTCTATTTTGTCACTCATGGTCTGTCCTGTCGTTGCCACCGGTGTAGATGCGCTGCGCAGCCGTCTCCAGCTTTTGCAAAAATTCCCTGGCCGTGGCAACACCGATTTCGGCCTCGGCGCGCGCCTGCGGATCCTTGCTGCTGGCCACCTCGTTTTCGGCCCAGTTGAGGAACTCTGTCACAGCCATGACCTGTTCATCGACGGGCAATGACTTCAGGTAGTCACTCGGACGCGCCTTGACACGGTTACCTTCAATGACCTCCAGATTGAACAGTAGTTTCATTCCGTATGCTCCTCCGCGGCGGTTTGGGTGTGATTTTCCAGCGGCTTGTGGATGCGCACGGTCTTGACCATGTTTTCCTTGATCTGCACGATGTCCACCGGGTGATTGTCGAGCAGCAGGCTGGTGCCGGTTTCCGGGATCATTTCCAGGTATTCGGTGATCACGCCATTGAGTGTTTTCGGTCCGTCGGTGGGCAGTGACATGGCGAGGGCGCTGTTCAGGGAGCGTATGTTGATGGAACCGTCGACCAGCCAGGTGCCGTCATCCTGCGGCTGGATGTCTTCAATATGCGCGGTGGGATCGGAGGTGAATTCTCCAACGATCTCTTCGAGGATGTCTTCCAGTGTCACCAGTCCCTGGATGTCGCCGTATTCATCAACGGCAAAGCCGATACGTCGATGTTCCCGCTGAAAGTTAAGCAGCTGCCGGTTCAGGGAGGTATTCTCCGGTATAAAGTAGGGTTCGCGTGCAATAGCCTGCAATGTCTCCGGGTCAAGCTGTTGACGATAGAGCAGCGGTAACACCTTGCGCATGTGCAGGATGCCGATGACATGGTCAATGGTCTCGCGATACAGCGGCAGGCGCGTGTACTGGCTCTCCATCAGTACCTTGCGCGAGACCTCCCAGTCCGCGTCAATGTCGATGCCGGTGACCTCGTTGCGTGGCACCATGATGTCTTCAACGGTCACATTCTCCAGGTCCATGAGATTCAGCAGCATGGACTGGTGTCGTTTCGGAATCAAGGCACCGGCCTCGGTCACCACGGTACGCAGTTCCTCGGTGGTAAGGGCATCACTGCTGCCGTTTTCGGGCGAAACGCCCAGCAGTTTCAGTAGTCCGTTGGCAATGCCGTTGACGACCCACACCACGGGCCACAGCAGTTTCAATAACGGCACATACACAAAGGCAGCCGGGAATGCGACGCGCTCCGGGTGCAATGCGGCCAGCGTTTTCGGTGTCACCTCGGCAAACAGCAGGATCACGATGGTCAGCACCAGGCCGGCGGCGAACAGCAGCCCGGTATCGTTGTAGATGCGCAGGGTAATCAGCGTCATCAGGATGGACGCCAGTACGTTGACAAAGTTATTACCCAGCAGGATCAGGCCGATGAGGCGGTCCTGGCGTTGCAGCAATTGTTGTGCGCGCAGGGCACCGGGATGCTGCTTGTCGGCGAGGTGGCGCAGGCGATAACGGTTGAGCGTCATCAGGCCGGTTTCGGAGCCGGAGAAGAAGGCGGACAGCAGGATCAGGAAAAAGAGTGCTGTAAACAGCACGCTCAGCGGGGTGTCATCCAAACGGGGACAGTCTCTTGTTGATTGGCAAGACGCTATGTTACAGAAAAAGCCGCCTTGCTGTCAGTGACTGCAGGCGGGATTACCTGCCGATAATCAGTTCCAGCACGAATTTACTGCCAAAGTAGGAAATCATCAGGAAAATGAAGCCGCCGATGGTCCAGCGGATCGCCATCCGGCCGCGCCAGCCAAATCGCCAGCGGCCCCACAGGAGAATGGCGAACACGACCCAGGCGATGCAGGACAGGATAGTTTTGTGTGCCAGGTGCTGGGCGAACATATCCTCGAGAAACAGCGTGCCACTGATCAGTGCCAGCGTCAGTAGCACAAAGCCGGCCGCGATCATCTGGAACAGCAGCGATTCCATAGTTTGCAGGGGTGGCAGCGCGCGAATAAAGCCACCGGGATTACGGTTGCGCAGGTGCTGGTCCTGGATCGCAAGCAGTAGCGCCTGCAGGACGGCGAGACCGAGAATGCTGTAGGCCAGTAACGATGCCAGAATGTGCAGGTCCAGCTGCCAGGTGGTGATACTGCTGATGATGTGCGGTTTCGGAAAGATCATTGTCAGGCCGATGCAGAGCGCGGCGGCCGGAAATACCGGAATCCCCAGGTTATCGACCGGTTCCGCCAGCATCGCCAGTAGCAGTAACAGCGCCGTGGTCATGGTCACCAGAGAGGCGGCATAGAATATCCCGATATTCAGACCCGTTGCCGTGATGATGGCCGGGTACAGCAGGCTGCCGTGAACGATTACCGCGGCGAGGCCCATCATCATGACCTGGTTGCGCTGGCAACCGACATCCGGCTCAGCACGCATCAGTCTTGCCAGCTGCAGAGCGCCGGCAAACAGGTACAAAACGATCGCAAGGAGTCCGGACAGGGTCGGTGTCATGCCGGCATGATGACATAACTGCCGTTGGCATTGAAGTATTCCCTGCCGGTTGTGGCTGTGTTGCCCGGTGGGCGATTTTTACCGTTATAATCGCGCATCATCAATTCACGGCGACCACTGCAGGAGCTGTAGCGCTCATGTTTGACAATCTTACTGATCGGCTGTCCCGGACCATCAAAACACTGCGTGGCCAGGGTCGTCTGAGCGAAGACAATATCAAGGACGCCTTGCGAGATGTGCGCATGGCCCTGCTGGAGGCCGACGTGGCCTTGCCGGTGGTGAAGGAATTTATTGACCGGGTCCGGGAGCGGGCGTCGGGGCAGGAGGTATTAAAAAGTCTGTCACCGGGGCAGGTACTGGTCAAGGTGGTCAACGATGAACTGGTCCACACCATGGGGGAGGCCAGTGACGGGCTGAACCTGAATGTGCAGCCGCCGGCCGTGATTCTGATGGCGGGGTTGCAGGGCTCGGGCAAGACCACCAGCACCGCCAAGCTGGCACGCATGCTCAGGGAGCGGGACAAGAAATCCGTGCTGGTTGCCAGTTGTGACATCTACCGGCCCGCGGCCATCGAACAGTTGCAGACACTGGCCCGCGAGGTCGAGGCGGAATTTTTCCCCAGCAGAACCGACCAGGATCCGGTCAGGATTGCGGAGGACGCGATAGCGCATGCGCGCAAGCAGCATCTTGATGTGGTGATTATCGACACCGCCGGTCGTCTGCATATCGATGAAGAAATGATGTCCGAGATCCGCCGGATACACGAGGCGGTGAATCCGGTTGAGACCCTGTTCGTCGTGGACAGCATGACCGGTCAGGATGCGGCCATTACTGCACGCACATTCAATGACGTGTTGCCGCTGACGGGGGTCATTCTGACCAAGGCGGACGGTGATGCGCGTGGCGGTGCGGCCCTGTCGATTCGTGCGATTACCGGCAAGCCGATCAAGTTTATCGGTGTTGGCGAAAAAACCGCGGCCCTGGAGGCCTTTCATCCTGACCGGATCGCCTCACGCATTCTCGGCATGGGTGATATTCTCAGCCTGGTCGAGGAGGCGGAGCAGAAGGTCGACAAGCAGCAGGTCGAAAAACTTGCCAGGAAGATCACCAAAGGCAAGGGTTTTGACATGGATGATTTCCGTGATCAGCTCGACCAGATGCTCAGCATGGGCGGGCTGTCCGGTCTGATGGACAAGATGCCGGGGATGGGGCAGATGCCGAAGAACGCCATGATGGACGACAATCAGGTGCATCGCATGAA
>CAMYIO010000044.1 GCA_947258515.1 uncultured Ectothiorhodospiraceae bacterium | reverse complement strand
ATCGACTCCGGCAAGCGCCGCTACTTCTTTGCGCCTGGCGCCTGGAATCCGGAGGGGACAGAACCAAAGTCGCCTTCACCAAACAGAAAACCCACCATGTGTTTCTCAATGAGTTCCACGCTGGCGGTGTCAGCGGTATTCAGGCCGTTCTCGTTGATGATCATGGTGAGGCGTTCCAGCCATTGTTTCCATCCCTCGGCCGACACATTTTCATAGATCCGTTCACCCAGTGATCCCGGGTGCGGAAGTTGCTCCAGGCCCTCGGCTTCGCGCTTCAGGACAACACAGTTAACTATTCGGCTCATGCAGGATCCCTCGTAAAAATAGAATGCGATGGTCTTATTGTACCGATTTTAGACGCCCGGTTCCTGTCTGATCTCCCGGGTTTCAGCTGCTCAGAACGGTTTCACAACGGCCAGCAGTACGATGGCAACCAGCAACAGTGCCGGGAATTCATTGATCCAGCGATAAAATACGTGGCTGTGGTGAGCCGTGCCATTGCGGAACTCGCCTACCAGTATGCCGCAATAGACATGAAACCCGACCAGGGCCGCCACCAGCAGCAGCTTCAGATCAAGCCACAGCAGCTCCCGGTGTGCGCTCCAGGCATAGGCAAACAGCATCCATACGCCGAACACAGCGGTCAGCACGGCACCGATGGTCATGATGGCAAACAGTTTGCGCTCCATGACGAGGAACCGTGCATGGCTGGTCTCGTCGCTGCAATCGGCGTGATAGACGAACAGTCTCGGCAGATAAAACAGACCGGCGAACCATGTCACCATAAAAATCACATGCAGGGCTTTTATCCAGATCATGGCATCGGCTTCGTCGTGGCAGGGTTGGTTCGGGTGGCCGCGAGCATAGCAAGAATATCCTTGCGCAACGCGGCCATGTTCAATTTACCGGTGCGCTGGTGAGCAATTTGGCCATCCGGTGTAATCAGGAACGAGGTCGGTGTCAGGCGGACATCACCAAAGGCGCGCGCGGCATCGGCCTGTATATCGAGTGCAACGGGATAGGGTATGTTGCGTGCCTTGCGCAGCGCCACTACCCGGTTTGGCGGATCGTAGTCCATGGCGATGGCAATGATCTCCAGTCCTTGCGGGGCAAGCTCGTCATAGAGTTCAATCAGGTGCGGTATCTCGCTGACACAGCTGTTGCAGGTGGTTGCCCAGAAGGTGATCAGCACGGGTCTTCCGCGCAGGCTTGCAAGTTGCAGTTCTTTACCGTCAAGGGTCATCAGGTCGATGTCCGGACTGGTTTTCAGTGCGGCGGGTACCATCCAGAAATAACCGAACGTGGCCACTAACACCATGGCAATGAGCATGATCAGCTCTACCCTGGATTTCATGGCTCGGTTTCAGACCTTGAAGGCGGCGGCGGGATCCTGTCCTGTTGCCCGGTGCTTGCCGGGTTTCCCAGCTTGCGCCCGATGAAGCCGAACACCTTCCTGATGCCGCGCCACAGCTTCGGCAACGCCCAGATCATAAAGAGGATAAACAGGATCAGTAACACGATAAACAGGACCGGGTGATACAGCGCTGTCCAGAGGCCAAGAATCACCGCCACATCCTCGCCCACGGAAGCAAACCAGTTGGAGACCGGCTCCGGTGAGGTGTTGATCAGCACGCGTGAACCGGCCTTGGTTGCATGGGTGCCGGCGGTCAGTGTGCCCCCGGCGATGCCGGCCGCCAGCTGCGCGGCAGGGCCGACATCACCAATCGCACCGGCGGCCAGTATGGCGCCGGCGGGGATACGGATAAAGGTCGACAGGCCGTCCCAGCCGCTATCAACACCGGGCACCTTGTCGGCGAAAAATTCGACGAAATACATAAAACCGGCGGCTACCAGCACCATGGGATCGGTCAGGAGCTGCAGCTCGGGGGGTAACGCCAGGTTGCCGGTGGCGCCCATCAGGCCCAGCATCAGGATCGCGGCATAGAGGTTAATGCCGCTGGCCCAGGCCACGCCCATGGTAAGTGCTATTGTTTGTGCGATGTCCATAAGGTCCGTGTGCTGTCAGGTTGATCTGGCTGTTGGTAATATGAACCCTATTCTATCAATTTTCCTTACTTCGCCGGTAAATAACCTTATGTTACGTAATGCCTTTATTGTATTTCTGCTGGGTTGGGTGAGCTGGTTCTGGATCGACAAACCACCGCCGCAGCAGCAACGTCTGCCAGAGGTGAGTGACAGCCTGATCGAAAACTTTCAGGCTGCTTTCAATATTCTCAAGGCAGGTTATCCGGAGGTGGCCTTTGTGTATATCTGGAATGCGCACTACCTGCTGCTTTCCATAGCGGGCGGGGTGTTGCTGTCGGTCAGTATCGGGGCCGTGTCCGATGCGCTGTCAAGGCGGCGCATGCGCCGGCGCATCATGCCGCCTTCCCCGGTTGCGCGGCAAAACAGCCGCGAGGACGTTCCGCCGGAGCAGCCATCTGCCCCGACGGACGAGTCATCTTCTTAGTGGGTAATCAGCGGATCCATGGCGCCGGCCTGTTCTACCCATTTAGTGACCACCTTCTCGGAAGGCACAGTGCGCGTCAGCTTCTTTGTCGCGTTGACCTCGGCCATTTTGGCGGCAAGATTGGCGGCATTGCGATTGCGCAGTTCCTTGACGGTATCCACGCCGGCCGCTTCCAGCAGTTCGGAATATTCGGATCCGACACCGGAGATGCGCATCAGATCTGCCATATTGGCCCACTTTAGTAACTGCCCCTCGCCAATACCGGTTTTCTCCGCCGTGGCCTTGCGGCCCTTGGCATCACAGCACAGCTTCAGCAGGCCGGCGGTGGTGCTGATGTCGGCGGCAGTCAGTTTTTTAGCATTGGCAGGGCCAATGCCCTCGATTTCCTCGATCTTGTATCCCATTTTCCGTTACTCCTCACTGGTTGATTATATTTGGCAGTACGGATTAAACGCTATAGATGCGATATGATTCAAGTCCTAAACGGGACGGATGAGTCCGTGTGTTGCATGAAAACAGGGGGCGGGTATGTATGAGGCACAGGAAAAGCTGGAGCAGATCATTGCGCGGATGCAGGTGATCCAGCGCGCCATCAAATCATCCGGCCAGCCCGCTTCCATGTTCGAACTGCAGGAATTAAAGGATCTCGGCAGGGAATATGCCCGCGTTATCGATGACCTCGCAGAGTTACCCGGTGGCCCGCCACAGGCCTGAGAAACAGACAGGAGTCTAGATATTATGCAAGAGGACCCGGGTATTTTTGTCGGCAAGGGTGAGCGGCCTGTGTACCTGTTGCCGCGTCTCGCCAACCGCCACGGCCTGATTGCCGGCGCAACCGGCACGGGTAAGACCGTTTCACTGCAGGTGCTGGCTGAAGACTTTTCACGTCGCGGCGTGCCGGTCTTTATGGCGGATGTGAAGGGTGATCTCTCGGGCATCAGCCAGGCCGGCAAGGAACACCCGAAGTTGCGGGAACGCGCCGAAGTCATTGGCCTGGATGATTACTCCCTTGAGGCATTCCCGGTGGTCTTCTGGGACCTGTTCGGGAAGAAGGGTCACCGGCTGCGTGCCACGGTATCGGAAATGGGCCCGCTGTTGCTGGCGCGCATGCTGGGGCTGAATGACACCCAGGAGGGCGTGCTCTATGCGGTGTTCAAGATAGCGGACGACGAAGGCATGCTGTTGCTGGATATGAAGGACCTGCGGGCATTGCTTACCTTTGCCGGCGAAAATGCCAAGGCGTTGAGGCTGGAGTATGGCAACATTTCCGGGGCATCGGTGGGCGCCATCCAGCGACGCCTGCTGGTACTGGAATCGGAAGGTGCCAAACAGTTCATGGGTGAGCCGGCACTGGACCTGTTCGACCTCATGCGCATGGGCGCGAGCGGCTACGGCAATGTCAACATCCTGGCCGCGGACCAGTTGATGCAGACGCCGAAACTGTATGCGACATTTTTGCTGTGGCTGTTGTCGGAACTGTTTGAGGAGCTGCCGGAAATCGGTGATCCGGACAAGCCGCGCCTGGTGTTCTTCTTCGATGAGGCGCACCTGCTGTTCAAGGGTGCACCCCGGGCACTGATTGAAAAGATCGAACAGGTGGTACGCCTGATCCGCTCCAAGGGTGTCGGTGTCTATTTTGTCACCCAGAACCCGCTGGATATTCCCGACACCATACTGGGGCAGTTGGGTAACCGCATTCAACATGCCTTGCGCGCCTATACGCCACGCGAGCAAAAGGCGGTGCGTGCAGCGGCGACGACCTTCCGCGAGAACCCGGCATTCAATGCGGCTGATGCCATCAAGGAACTGGGTGTCGGCGAGGCGCTGGTGTCCACACTGGGAGGCAAAGGTATCCCTGGTATGGTTGAACGCACCCTTATTCGACCGCCTGCCTCGCGTCTTGGCCCGGCAACACGGGCAGAGCGACAGGCCGTCATGGACGAGAGTCCGTTCAGTGGCCGTTACGATCAACTGGTTGACCGGCACTCGGCCTACGAGATGCTCAAGGAGCGTGCTGACAATGCGGCACAGCCACAGGCCGGCAAGAAGAAAGAGACACCCAGGCGCAGCAGTAACCGCCAGGGGGTCATAGAGGCGATGGTAAAGAGCGTTGTTCGTTCACTGGGTACCTCACTTGGCCGTGCAATCTCCCGCGGTGTGCTCGGCTCGATCCTGAAGGGTTGAGTCATGCGCGTCGCATCGTGATTGCCTGTTGTCCGTGAACAAGCGTCGATCACTGGTTCGAAACCGCTTGTTACCTGTCCTGGTGGTGCTGGGGCTGGCGCTCTACCAGTACTACCATGTCGAGCATGTCCGTGTTGATGACGGCCTCAACGGTGCGGATAATACCGTGCAGCTGGCGTATGCGGCACAGCATTCCGGCGTTTGGCTTGAGACCGGCGGCCGTGTCATTCGTGTCCTGAAAGATGATAACGAGGGATCACGCCATCAGCGATTTATTCTTGAGCTCGCTGACGGTCACAGCGTCCTGATCGCTCATAACATCGACCTGGCGGAACGCATACCGGTGCGGCAGGGTCTGTCCGTGACGCTGCGCGGTCGTTATGAATGGAATGACCGTGGGGGCGTTATTCACTGGACGCATCATGATCCCGAAGGCCGGGAATCCGGAGGCTGGATTATGGTTGACGGGACGCGCTATGAGTAGTGCGTGTGCCACCATGATGCGCTTGCCACTGCGCTTCATGTTACCCTTGAAGTTGGGGGCATCGTCACCGCCCCTGAATCGAAAAAAGGTGAACAGCATGGATAACAAGCTTGAAGAGAATTATCGGCAGATCATAGAGGGTGTCGGTGAAGACCCGGACAGGGAAGGTCTGGAGAAAACACCTGAACGTGCCGCGAATGCCATGCAATACCTGACGCGCGGTTACACGCAGAGCGTTGACGAGGTGGTTAACAACGCCATATTCGAATCCGACAACGACCAGATGATTCTGGTGAAGGATATCGAGATGTATTCGTTATGCGAACATCACCTGTTGCCGTTTATAGGCAAGTGCCATGTCGCCTATATACCGACAGGCAAGGTGATTGGTCTGTCCAAGATCGCGCGTATCGTGGACATGTACGCGCGGCGTTTGCAGATACAGGAAAACCTGACCAAGGAGATTGCCGACACCCTCATGGATGCCATACAACCCGCCGGTGTCGGTGTCATTATCGAGGCTCAGCACCTCTGCATGATGATGCGCGGTGTAGAAAAGCAGAACTCGAAAATGACGACCTCGATGATGCTCGGCACCTTCCTGAACCATGACCGCACCCGTTCCGAGTTCCTGCGGCTGGTCAAGGCCTGACCGTCAAACCTGCTGGATGATATGCCCCGCATCGCGGCGGGGAAGCTTCCGCATCCTGCTCACGCCCCTCACCTACATCCCTGTAGGCGACGCCGCTCCTGCACCAGGATTTACTGCGGATCACTGCACACTGTAGCTGCGGTCAATATCCTCGCGCGTCAGCACGCCGTACACCCGGCCGATTCCCGGGATGGTATACCGTGTCACATAGAGGGCTTCGGCCTCATTGCTGTTGAGGATACCGAGCGCTTCCTGCAAGCTGGCCTGGAAGTCAACGGGGGTAATTTCCTTGCGCTCCGCGGGTATTTCCATTAGCGGGTATTGTTCCTGCTCAGGTTGGTCCTGCACCTGACGCGCCAGGTCAGCGGCCGGCATGATGGCAACGGGTTGTTGCTCCCGGGTGATCAGTATCCAGCGGGGTTCGCTTGCCAGTGCCTCCCGTACACGTTGATGGTCAACCACGTCGGGCAATGATTCAAAGCGGCGATCCATTACGCTGGCCACGCCGATACGTCGCAACTCCCGGGCCAGGGGCGTGGCGCGGTAATCCAGACCGCGTGCCTTCATGAGTACCAGATAGACCGACTCCTTGCCAAATACTTCGCGGCTGACGAGCACGGCAGCAATCAATGCCAGCATGCCCGGCAGGATGATATGCGGGTTGGCGGTGAGTTCCAGCAGGGCCGTCAATGCGGCAAGCGGCGCCTGTAGCGTCGCCCCCATCATGGTGCACATGCCGATCAGCGCGTAGAACGCCGGGGAGGCGATATCTCCCGGCAACCAGGTGTCGGCCATGATGCCCGTGGCCCCGCCGGCGAGGGCGCCGATCACCAGGGTGGGCCCGATCAGGCCACCCGGCAGCCCCAGCCCCAGCCCCAGCGCGCTGGCCATGATCTTGGCTACCGTGATAACAAGCAGTACCGAGAGGGACAGTTGTCCCAGCAGTGCCAGATTGACCGTGTCGTACCCGATCCCCATGACCTCGGGTACCGCGATACCAATCAGGCCGACAACACCGCCACCCAGGGTGCAGCGGACCCAGATCGGCCAGCCCTTCGAAAGCGTGGTCGAGTGTTGCAGCAAATGGATAAACAGGGCGGCAATGCATCCCAGCGTAAGCCCCATGATGATGACATAGGGCAATTCCAGTAATGATCCCAGCTGCATTGCCGGGATTGAAAATACCTGTTCACTGCCGTATACCAGCCGCGTCAGCGTGGTTGCGGTGACCGCGGACAGGATCACCGGTGCGAAGCTTACCACCGAGTATTCCATCATCACGACTTCCATGGAGAAGATAACGCCCGCCAGTGGCGTATTGAAGGAGGCCGCTATCGCGGCGGCAATGCCACACGAGGCCAGGGTTCTGAGGCTATTGTTGGGCAGGCGCAGCCATGCACCGATCTGGCTGCCACTGGTTGCGCCAAGGTGTACGCTGGGACCTTCGCGGCCGACGGAGTGACCGCTGATAATGCTCAGCGCGGCACCGAGAAACTGCGCCACTGCATTGCGAAACGGCAGCTTTCCCTGGTGGTAGGCGAGTCGTTCCATGACATGCACGACACCTGTCTCGCGGGTCTCCTGTTTCAGGAATTGCCAGATCAGGCCAATGATCAGGCCACCGGCAAGCGGCAGCAGCAGGCGGGGCACGTAGCCGAGTCCCTCGTAATTCTCGATATTGCCGCCCGGCAGTAACATGCCCTGCGAGGATTCCACCAGCATACGGAACGCAATAATGACGCCGCCCGACAGCAAGCCTACCGGTATCGACAGCATGCACAGTTGTGGCAGTGCATCCAGGCTGGAGACGCGCAGCCCGAGATTGTCCAGCCATTGATTCCAGCGATCCTTGAACACGGTTTATCCCGGTGGTAGCAGGCTGAAGCTTGGTTGCCGATGCATGCTTTTCAGGTTGCTATTGTAGAATGAAAGGACCCGCTATGGTGTACTATCTGCGGATTGTAACGATAACCAGTAAACGGGTGAATGACGCATGATCAAGGTGGGTGTGGTAGGCGGAACCGGCTATACCGGTGTCGAATTGTTGCGGTTGCTGGCAGCTCATCCGGAGTCAGAACTGACCGTCATTACGTCGCGCTCCGAGGCCGGTCTCCCGGTGGCAGACATGTTCCCGAACCTTCGTGGCCACCTTGACATTGCCTTCTCGGTGCCGGACATCGAACAACTGTCAGCCTGTGACCTGGTGTTCTTTGCCACGCCCAATGGCACGGCCATGACCATGGTGCCGCAGCTACTGGAGGCCGGGGTACGGGTCATCGACCTGGCCGCTGATTTCCGCCTGCAGCAGGTGGATGAATGGCAACAGTGGTATGGAATGGAGCATGCCTGTCCGGAATACCTGCAACAGGCGGTTTATGGATTGCCCGAGATCAACCGCGCGCTGATTGCGCAGGCAGCACTGGTAGCCAATCCCGGCTGTTACCCCACCGCGGTACAACTGGGTTTCCTGCCACTGCTGGAGGAAGGACTGGTCGAGAGCGGTCACCTGATTGCGGACGCCAAGTCCGGCGTCAGCGGCGCGGGGAGGAAGGCAACAACCGGCACCCTGCTGTGCGAGGCCAGTGAGAATTTCAAGGCTTACGCCGTGCCCGGGCACCGGCATTTGCCGGAAATTCGCCAGGGACTGCAACTGGCGGCGGGGCATGCGATCGGCCTGACCTTCGTGCCGCATTTGACGCCCATGATTCGCGGTATTCATGCGACTCTGTATGCGCAACTGCTGGATGCCGACCGTGACCTGCAGGCATTGTACGAGGCCCGCTACGGCGATGAACCGTTCGTCGATGTGTTGCCTGCCGGTTCTCATCCGGAGACACGCAGTGTGCGTGGTGCGAACCATTGCCGCATTGCCATTCACCGGCCGCAACAGGGTGATACCGTGGTGGTGCTCTCCGTTATCGATAACCTGGTCAAGGGTGCCGCCGGACAGGCACTGCAGAACATGAATGTCATGTTCGGCCTGGACGAAGACAGCGGTTTGTCGAATGTTGCCTTATTGCCCTGATCCGCTTATTGCCCGCCTGTTTTGTGATCTGTATCCGGTCATGTGTGTGAGCACTTGTCATACTGCTTTCGGTGACTGTCATGTGGAGTAAGCTGCGCTTGCCTGTCGTGGTGATCGCCGCAGCTGGTATTGCGCTGTATGCCGGCTGGTGGCTCTACGATCTTGGCAAGGTGCGTGGTGTCATCGAGTTAAAATCATTGCGAACACAGTACTCGGTCGCGGAGAAACGCAACAGGGTGCTCACCAGGGACAACAAGTTGTTGCGTGAACGGGTCGCGATTCTGGAACGTTCCAGTCAGATTGACCAGCAGGCCGCGCAGGATGTGAAGGCCGATCTCGGCCAGCTGGAAATGGCATTGCAGACAGCCCGTGAGGAAATAGAATTCTATCGTGGCATCGTGGCCCCGGGTGATGTGCAATCCGGTTTGCGCATTCACCGCTTCACGCTCGAAAGCGGCACCGGGGCAGGTGTGTATCACTATGATCTGGTGCTGACACAGCTAAAACGTAACGACCGTCTGGCTACCGGCGTGGTGGACTGGAAAATTGCAGGTTTAATGCTGGGAGAACCGGGTGAGCTGGCGCTTGCTGGTGTTACCAACCCGGCGGTCAAGCAGCTGAAGTTTCGCTTTCGCTATTTTCAGGAGCTTGCCGGCACCATTACCTTGCCGGACGGGTTCGAACCTGAAAAGGTGATTTTGAATGTAATACCCGAGGGCAAGGGCAAGCCGCCATCGGTCAGGCAAACGTTTGACTGGTACGCATCGGGTTCATAGGAGAGTGCTTATGTTGGGTCAAGGCAAGAATCGGAAAACTGCAAATACCCGGGTGGACACCATTATCGGGCAACAGACACGGATTGAGGGTGATATACATTTTTCCGGCGGCCTGCTCGTGGATGGCCGCATAAAGGGCGGTGTCATTGCCGAGGCAGGTTCGTCGTCAGTGCTCACGGTCAGCGAGCATGGCAACATCGAGGGCGATGTCCGGGTACCGACCGTCATATTGAACGGCACGGTGACCGGCGATGTGCATTCGGACGAGCGCATCGAACTGGCCGCCAAGGCCAGGGTAGACGGTGATGTTTATTACAAGCTGATTGAAATGGCGATGGGTGCGGCCGTCAACGGCGGCCTGGTTCACCGCGCCGAACCGGATGCTTCAGTGCTGGCATTTGACCGTGAAGCAGCAGATTCAGGAAAGCTACCGGAGTAAATACTTGACCATTTTACTCGGGAAATGACATAATTTTTCGCTCGATTCATTGTCTGAAGCAAGAGGCAGTAATTTCATGAGCGAAACAGCAACCATGATGAGCGTTGATGTCACCTTTAGCGACGCCGCGGCAAAAAAGGTCAAGTCTTTGATTGATGAGGAAAATAATCCGAATCTCAAGTTAAGGATCTATATTTCAGGCGGCGGATGTTCCGGTTTCCAGTACGGTTTCTCGTTTGACGAGAAGGTTGGCGACGGCGATGTGACCGTAGAGAATGAGGGTGTCTCGCTGGTCATTGACCCCATGAGCTATCAATACCTTATCGGTGCCGAGGTTGATTATACCGAGGGGCTGGAAGGGGCGCAGTTCGTGGTCAATAATCCGAATGCCACGACCACCTGTGGGTGTGGCTCCTCGTTTTCAGTCTGATATCGTAATATTTGATATGCAATACCAAGGGGGCTTTATCGCCCCCTTTTGTGTTTCTGGAAATACAATAGCGCTTCAATCCGCGTAAGGCCAGGCATCAAAATGGCCAACAGGGCACTAGATTTGGAAAGGATGTGATATGACTGACTATCAACCAGGGCTGGAAGGCGTCCCCGCAACCCGCTCCAGGATTTCCTACCTCGATGGCAAGCAGGGCGTACTCACGTATCGCGGTTATCGCATTGTCGATCTCGCCGAGTACAGCACTTTTGAGGAAACGGCCTATCTGCTGCTGGACGGTGAGCTGCCGAGCGCGGCGCAACTTCAGCGCTTCGACACCCTGCTGCGCGAACACCGCCGGGTAAAGTACAACATCCATGACATCATGAAGTCGCTGCCGGTAACGGGTCACCCGATGGAAATGCTGCAAACTGCCGTTGCCAGCCTTGGCATGTTTTATCCTGCCCATGTGCCCGTACAGATTCGTAGTCCGGGTGATGAGACCGAGCAATACATCTACGGCCAGTCTATTCGAATACTGGCGCGCATGGCCACGCTGGTCGCCATGTGGCAGCAGTTACGCCTGGGTAACTATCCCATGCGGCAACGCAGCGATCTGAGCTATGCGGCAAATTTCCTCTACATGTTTAATGGTGTTGAGCCGGCCCCGCTGGTGGCACGCATCATGGATATATGTTTCATCCTGCACGCCGAACATACCATCAACGCATCGACCTTTGCCGCCATGGTCAGCGGTTCAACGCTGGCGTCGCCGTCCTATGTGATTGCTGCTGCCATCGGTACCCTCGCAGGGCCGTTGCACGGTGGCGCAAACGAACGCGTGATTGCCATGCTGGAAGAGATAGGCACACCGGAAAATGTGAAACCCTGGCTGGAAAAGAAACTCGCAGCGAAGGAAACCATCTGGGGTATGGGACACCGCGAATACAAGGTCAAGGATCCGCGGGCTACCCTGTTGCAGAAACTGATGCGTGAACTGGCCGACTCCCAGGGCGCTATCAGCCCGTTGTTTGAAACCGCGCTGGCGCTTGAAGAGGCCTGCGAGGAAACGCTTGCACCCAAGGGCGTTTATCCCAATGTCGATTATTATTCCGGCATTCTGTATCGCGAGATTGGTATTCCTACAGACCAGTTCACGTCCATATTCGCCATTGCGCGCACGGCCGGATGGCTGGCGCACTGGCGTGAGCAGGTAGCGGAGAACCGGATCTTCCGCCCGACCCAGATCTACACGGGTAGTGTACCGCGTGATTATGTGCCGCTTGCCGGGCGCCAGTCTGGTTGAGGGCAACCGTGGAACAGCAACGGGTGCTTTCAGCGTCTGCCGGGTCGTTGCTGTGATGCCGCCAGTCGGTTAATTGTTGCTGGCAACCTGTACGTCGCGCACCAGATCGATCTGTGCAATCAGCACTTCAGCCCTGGATGTGAAATCGGCCATGTACTTTTTGTTGAGCGGGTCGGCGCCCGGCAGTTTTACCCGCAGGGGATCGCGGTGTGAACCGTCAACCCGCAGTTCATAATGCAGGTGCGGCCCGGTCGCCAGGCCGGAGCTGCCGACATAACCAATCGTCTGTCCCTGCTTCACACGGCTGCCGGTCTTGAGGCCGCCCCGGTATTTCGACATGTGTGCATACAGCGTGCTGTAGCGGGTGCCATGCTGAACGATGATGGTATTGCCGTAGCCGCCTTTCTTGCCCCTATGAATGATCTTGCCGTTTGCGGTTGACTTGATCGGAGTGCCGGTGGAAGCAGCATAGTCCACGCCTTTGTGGGCACGAATTTTATTCAGCACGGGGTGCTTGCGTCCGCTGCTGAAGCGGGAACTGATGCGGCTGAATTCAACCGGTGTGCGCAGGAAGGTCTTGCGCATGCTTTCGCCATTCAGTGCGTAATAATCCGTTCTGCCACCGCCGTCCGTAAAACGCACGGCCTGGTAACGTTTGCCCTGGTTTATAAACTCGGCGGCGAGGATATTACCGTTATCAATGTGTTCGCCGTCCAGATAGATCTCTTCATACAGCACGGTAAACTGATCGCCCTTGCGTATGTCGAGTGCAAAGTCGATATCCCAGCCGAAAATACCCGCCAGTTCCATAATAACGTTATCGGAAAGGCCGGCATTATGCCCGGCCATGAACAGCGAACTTTCTATGGTGGCGCTGGCACTGATTTCATGACGTTCGGGTGTTCGGTGCGTGGTACTGATCTCGAAGTCTTCGCCATTGCGGTTGACTTCCAGGGTGCTCAGTTTGTCAATCGGGTAGGAGAGTTTAAGCAGTCCCTGTTCGTCATCGGTTAGCAGGCGCAGGGTCTGTCCCGGGTGGATCTTTTTCAGGTTGTGGGCAGCGCCGCCCTGCTCCAGCAGGGCATGAAGTTGCCGGGGTGAAATGCCCAGCCTGGTGAAGATTGCGGCGAGGCTGTCACCGGATTTAATGGTGACATCGTGCCAGTTGCCAACGGGCTCGGGCAGGGACGCTGCCTGCTCTGGCGGTGTGGCGGGCGCTGTGCTGTGCGTTGACACCTCGGTTACAGGCCCGGGGGTGGTCACTGTTTCCGGGATAACTGTTTCCAGGATAACTGTTTCCGGGGTAACAGCCTGCGGTAAGGCGAGGGTCTGAATGGCGCTTTCTTTCTCGTCCAGCGTCAGGCTGACTGTCTGGATGGCTCGCGCCGGTTCGGACTTTCCGCTGAGCAGTGCGACAGCCATGAGGGTGGTCAGACCGGCAAGTAACAGGTAGCCAAAGCGCAGGCGTTGCGGGCGTGAACCGGTGGCCAGGGTGTGTGACTTGATATCGTAGTTAATGATGGACGGATGGTTCACGGTAAGCCCTTGTTCGCGTTTGGCATAAGTTAACGGCTAGTGTGCGGCCGGTCAACTGTTTCTCCCTTATATAGCGTCACTTGGCGGGCAGGTCTTGAGTGCCTGTCGTGGGGAAAAGCGGCTCATCCAGTGCCTGGCTGGTATGTTAATCTGTTGCGATAACGAAGCTAACGGGAGCGTGCTACCGATGACTAATTTTGATGAATTGGCGCAGATCAAGCGCGGCGCCGATGAGATCCTGGTCGAGGCAGAGCTGGTCGAGCGGTTGCGGTCCGGCAAACAACTGCGCGTCAAGGCCGGTTTTGATCCGACCGCACCGGACCTGCATCTGGGACATACCGTGTTGATCAACAAGCTGCGACAGTTCCAGGAACTCGGTCACGAGGTGCTGTTCCTGATTGGCGATTTTACCGGCATGATCGGCGACCCTACCGGAAAAAACGTCACACGCAAGCCATTAACGCGTGACGATGTGCTGGCGAATGCGGCTACCTATGAGCACCAGATCTTCAAGATACTGGATCCGGAAAAGACCACGGTGATGTTCAATTCCCAGTGGATGGGTGAAATGAATGCCGCCGACCTTATCCAGGTTGCAGCCAAACATACCGTTGCGCGCATGCTGGAACGGGATGATTTCAACAAGCGCTATGCAGCCAATCAGCCGATTGCCATCCACGAGTTTCTCTACCCCCTGATACAGGGCTACGATTCGGTTGCCATGAAGGCGGATGTCGAACTTGGCGGTACAGACCAGAAATTTAATTTGCTGGTTGGTCGTGAACTGCAGAAACATTACGGACAAAAACCCCAGGTAATCCTGACCATGCCGATCCTGGAAGGTCTGGACGGTGTGCAGAAGATGTCCAAGTCGCTCAATAATTACATCGGCATCAGCGAGCCGCCGGATGACATGTTCGGCAAGCTGATGTCGATCTCCGACAACCTCATGTGGCGCTACTTCGAGTTGTTGAGCTTTCGTCCGCTGGGCGAGATTGAGCAGCTGCGCCGCGATGTTGAAGAGGGTGCCAACCCCCGCGATATGAAGTTCCAGCTGGGGCAGGAAATCGTTACCCGCTTTCATGACAAGGCCGCGGCAGAGTCGGCACAGGCCAATTTTATCGCCCGTTTCCAGAAAGGTGCCATGCCGGACGAAATGCCGGAACTGACACTGACTGCTGACGGTGGTGAGCTGGGGATTGCCAATCTGCTCAAGGAGGCCGCGCTGGTCGACAGTACCTCGGAGGCCTACCGCATGCTCAAGCAAGGGGCTGTTCGTATTGACGGGGAACGCATCAGCGACAGGGGATTGGCGCTGCGGACCGGAAGTACCCACGTCTTCCAGGTGGGCAAACGGCGTTTTGCCCGGGTGACGGTCGCCTGAAGCGGGCTGCAGAGAGGCTGGGTGCAGTGTGGTAAGACCCTAATCCGTGAGTGTATTAGGCATCGATCGATAGAATAAACGGTGCCATCCACGCCGGCTTCTGTGTTCTCGACTATACTCATCATTGCGATGGCGCTGAATACACGGGGTTACATCAAATACACCGGGTCAATCCCTGCAGGTTAAAAATAATTGTAATTATTTGTGTTTTTTGTTGTTGACAGAAGGTAAAACCCGCGTACAATTTGCGCTCCTTGACGAGCACCGTTCTCGGCAAAAGTTCTTTAAAAATTCGATCAGGTAATTTGTGTGGGCGCTTACGTCGATGTTGTGTATGCAACAAAATTCGATGAGAGCGTCAGATGTCTGGCAACAGATGTCAATTCATGACAGTAATCATTGAGCAGGATCCGGTTGCTCCTCAAAGCAACCAACCAAGCTTCAAACTTAAAGTGAAGAGTTTGATCCTGGCTCAGATTGAACGCTGGCGGCATGCCTAACACATGCAAGTCGAACGGAAACGATGGAAGCTTGCTTCCAGGCGTCGAGTGG
>CAMYIO010000043.1 GCA_947258515.1 uncultured Ectothiorhodospiraceae bacterium | reverse complement strand
TATTTTGTAGGAGCGGCGTCCCCGCCGCGATTGTTTCTTGTCATGCCACGAATCGCGGCGGGGACGCCGCTCCTACACGACATGCCAGACCATCACAATATGGAAACAGGGCCGGCGATTAATTACAGCCAAAGTGATGTAGCGTGCCAGGATGTTTTTATTCAATTCCCTGCGGTGTATCCACGAAAGCGGCCGGATCATAGCCTGAAGCGCGCAGCCGCCCGTCCAGGTATTCACGAATTTCAGTAGATAACCCGGGCGTGCGGCTCAATATCCAGCCGTAACGATAGTTCGGTGTTCCAACAATGACATAGGAGTAATCGTCTGCCAGCTCCAGCACCCAGTAATCGCCCCAGAACAACTGCCAGCCGAACAGCGAAACAAAACTGACCTCGAGCTTTGCATTGCTGCTGCTATCAACGACCCTGGCAATGCCTTGCGCGGTGTCGATAGACCCCTCCTTGTCAAGGCAACTGTTGGTGACCTCGATTCGCTGCCCCTCGATCGGCCGGTAGCTGGCCACGGTGTTGCTGCGACAATGCTTCTGGAAGCGATTGGGGATACTGGCGATCTCGTACCAGCGACCGGCGTAGCGCTCCAGATCAACGAGAGCAACGGTTTCCGGTGGCGCTTGCTTTGCGGCGCTGACAACCGCGGGGACCGTGAACGTAACGATGCCCGCAACAAGCACAGCCAACAATCGAGCGTGGTTTTTAGTACGGGTCCACTGCTGAGGAGTGACTGCTGGCCGAGTCGAGAATCAGCCGCGTCATGGAATCGGACATACCGATGTGCTCCGAGATGCGGATAGTGACCTGCGGGTGCTGCTCCGCTACCGGTTTGACGATTTGCGGTATGTCTTCCACGACGTGCCGGCCCGCTGCAAGAAAGTAGGGAACCACGACAACAGAGGTTGCACCCGACTGGATGCAGGACTCAATGGCCTCCGGAATGGAGGGACTGGCAAGCTCGAGAAAACCGGGCTCGATCAGCGGGTAACTATCGCTTGCCGATTGTTGCAGCCGCGACGCGAGGTCCATTACTTCCTGGTTGGACGCTTGCCGCCGGCTGCCATGTGCGATCAGTACTAATGCCTGCATATCAGCTCTCGGAATTGCAGCAGTTAAAGGTAACAGCGCCTCTGCAAGCGCCGTGAGACCTGAAAACTAGAGTAAATACTTGTACAAGTCAAGTACAACTATTATACGTTTGTATAAATTTTCCTCAGCGGCACGCCGGGCGCTTGCCCTGCTGCCTGGCCTTGTTCTGCAGATTCAGCGCGACCGCCATGTGCGCGTTAAGGCCGCTGATGCGCGTCCTGTCAGACGGGTGCGTGGACAGGAACTCCGGTGGCTGACCGCCGCCGGCCTTGCCCATGTTGACCCACAAATTGACGCTCTCGCGCGGGTTGAATCCGGCCTTTGCCATCAGATCCAGCCCGAGGATATCGGCCTCACTCTCCTGCACGCGGCTGTAGGGCAGCAGGATTCCGTACTGGGCGCCGACGCCCAGCAGTCCCATCAGGGATTGGCCGGTGGCGGACTGCGGGCTGGCGAGCGCATTGACCAGGCCCAGCCCCTGGTCGACGGCAAACTGCTGCGAGACGCGCTCGTTGGAATGTTGCGACAGCACGTGCGCCACCTCGTGGCCGATCACCGTTGCCAGCTGGTCCTGGTTTTCCGCCACCTTGAGCAGGCCGGTATTCACCCCGATCTTGCGGCCTGGCAAGGCAAATGCATTAGCGGCATCGTCACGGAACACCACGATTTCCCAGCTGCCGCCGACTTCACGGGTAATGGCCTTGCCCACGCATTGCACGTAACTGTCGGTGGTGCGGTTGCCGTCTACCGGCGTCTTTTGCTTGATGTTGGTAAATGCCTGCAAGCCCATCTTGTCCATCTGGCTGTTCGGCAAGAGCACCAGCTGGGAACGGCCAGTGGGCGAGGTGGCGCAGCCACTGGCCAGGGCAACACCGAGAATAAGGGATGTCAGTTTGTTTCGCATTGCTGTGTCCTGTGTGAGATACCGGGATTATAGTCGCAGTGATAGCTCGCCAACACCCGCCGCCAGGTGAACCCAAACGAAACATTCATGTACAATGATTAAACGTTAAGGGTGCGCTGTGCACACCGAATACAACATGCAAGCTATTGATGCAGGGGCTCCCTACAGACTAACGTAATTAAATGACCCAGCACAGGGTTATATCCCTGGCGATAAAAATGCCGCGTCCCGTCCCAGTCACGATCATATCGATTATTGCCATCGTCATCGGTGTGTACACCCTCGCCATAAAACTGCTGGTGGTCACTAATCCCGATGCTTACCAGGTGTTTACCGGGTTCGCTGCCGCCATGAACAGCAATGCTTGGTTGCGGCTCCCGGCAGAGTTTCACCTGCTGCATGCCTTTACCGGTTCTGTCGTGTGGATAGTTTCCGGCCTGTTCATGCTGCGTGGAAAAAACTGGGCGCGCCTGCTGGCCTTGCTCTGGGGCCTGGGTGTGCTCGTACTGACACTGCTGGTCGCGCGGTTCTCCTTACCGTTCTACCTGAAACTTGCGAGCTGGTTACTGATGCTTTATTTCCTGACCAGGGCGCAATGCACACGCTATTTTCGTGACACAGCGAATACCGGCAATACGTAAACAGGCCTGCTTACCATGGACAGGGCAAAGCACCTTCCAGGAACGCGGCTTCATGAATAGTCTTCAGGCTGTAGCTTCCCGTTGTGATACCGGTGTAGGCCTGTCGTGGTGCCACGAAGTACGTGTTTCCGCTCACCTTGACTTCCACGTTGTAGAGCGTATCGATGGGTTTGCGCAACAGACCCTGCAGATCATCCGCCGATAGTGTCGGGGTGCCCTCTTCCCAGAGACAAACGTCCCCCTCCTTCAGTCCCCGGCCTCCACTGCGGGCAATCAGGATGAAGACGGGATAGAAATCGGCGCTAAACCGGTAGCTGCCACCCGGCTCGAAATGGTAGTCGCCCGAGTCGCCCTTCTCCGGTTCCGGCACCACGGTAATTCCCGCAAGATGTCCCATTGAGGTCTGGTAATGGTGATAGCGTTCATCCACGGCCCGCAACGAGGGAGAGACAGAGAGCGTCCCGCCACGGGGGAAGACCGCCTCGAAGCTCACCCGCACACCGACTGGATGCCCCTTTCGGGACAGGAATGGCTCGTCACGGACATTGCGGATCTCCACGACCTGCATGGCCCGTTTCTGCAAGACACTGCTGATCGTGGTCTTGAAAGGGCTGACGGGAAGCAAGGTTTCCATGGCGATAAAGATCACGATGCCACAAATGACGAGGATACGGCTGGCAGCGGGGCGTCGCCGCACGACCAGGTAGGCTATCAGCAGAATCAGCAGCGGCAGCAGTGCCACACCGAGCGCCACCACGGTAATCGCGCCGAAGCCTTCCCTGGTTGCAAGCGCCAGCATGTAGAACGACTGAACAACAAGAACAATGGCAATAATGACGGTGATCAGTCGCACGGCTGGCTGCCTCATAGTGTGTCCGTAAATTTGCCCCGGGAAGCCGATGGGTCAGGTCGGGTGCGCTGTGCGCACCGAAAACAACAGGCAGGCATTGCCATGCCCGAATACCCTGATTTTTCGAATTAATCCGGGCTCCCTTAAAGGAATGCGAGTATAAACCCATGGCGAACGGATTTAGCAGGGGGCCTGCCGCAACGTCCGCCAGGCACCGCTAGCGACATCCCTGGCATTCCTGTCCTGCAGATGACACAGTACAATCACTGGCAGGCACACTTTCATGGGGGCATCAGGCATTGTTCGCGCGTCTCTTCGGCCGTATCCGCTGGTCTGCACCGCCCTGGCTCATTGCCATCCTCGAGCTGCGGCAGCGCAACCCGAACGGTTTCCTGCTGGCACTGCTGGCCGTGTTGCTGCTCGACGGCGCGGTGATTGCCGGCTATCTCTACTACCAGAGTCTGCCCAAACCGCTTGCCTATCATGCCAGTATCACGGCACCCGGTGTGACGCCGCTCGCCGAGGAACTGCTGCCGGAATCACTGCACGTGGTTTTCGCGGCGGAACTGGATACAGCGGAGCTGCAGGCCCGCTTTCAGCAGGGCGCCCCCGGGGTGGCACGGCTCGAGCTGATCGGGCAGGAGCTACCCGCCGGCATCAGGCTGGAACCGGCACTGCCGGGAAAATGGGCCTGGCGTGACGAGAACACGCTGTTGTTCGAACCGGCCAGTGACTGGCCGGCAGGACAGACCTACCGGCTGCGCTTCGAGCCCGCCATCTTCGCACGTGATGTGCGACTCACCCAAAAGACCTACGCATTCACCACGCCCGCGTTCGAGCTGGACATCAAGCAATTCGAGTTCTACCAGGACCCGCGTGACCCGCAGCAGCGTAACGCCGTTGCCACGCTTTCATTTAGCCACCCGGTAGACCCGCAAAGCCTGGAGCAGCACCTGGGCCTCAGCATGCGCCCCTCGGACGCGTCCATCAGTACGCGGCCGCAGGCACAGGGGCTTGACGTCAGCTATGACAGGCATCACCGCGAGGCCTATATACAGTCCGATCCGGTCACCATCGGTGAGCAGGAGAACTACATGAAGCTCGCCATCGAGGCGGGCGTCACAACCTCCCTCGGCGGGGCCCGCAGCAAACAGGCGCACGAGTCCTCTGTGCTGATCCCGAGCCTTGCCACCTATTTCAAGGTAGCGAATACGGCAGCACAAATCGTCCGCGATGAGGAAGACCAGCCACACCAGGCCCTGTTGCTTGAGTTCAGCGACCGGGTACGCCCAGGGAAGGTCGCCAGCGCCGTCACGGTGTGGCTGCTGCCGCCGAAGAAAAAGGAGTGGCAGCGCTGGAAGGGCCCGCGCGAGGTCACGGACGAGGTGCTTGCCCGCAGCGAACCGGTCACCCTCGAGGCCTCCTCCAGTGCGGAGCTGGCCAGCAAACTGGTGAGCTTCATGGTCGACGTGCCCGAGCAGCGTGATCTGTACCTGCGGCTGGAGCAGGGTTTGCGTTCCGAGGGTGGTTTCGAAATGGCGACGCTGTACGATGCCGTGATTGCAACACCGGCCTACCCGCAGGAGGCACACATCCTCTCCGAAGGTGCGCTGATCGCGAAGAGCGGTGCGCAGCAGCTGACACTGCTCACCCGCGGCATCGAGGCCGTGCAAGTCGAGATCGGGCGCTTGTTGCCGGGCGAGCTGAACCACCTCGTCAGCCAGACCAGCGGCGACATCTCGAACCCCGCATTCAACAATTACCGCTTTGACGCGGACAGTATCAGCGAACGTTTCACCCGCCTGCTCGATCTCGAGACGCGCCATGCGCGCGAGGCGTCTTACGCATCGGTTGACCTCGGGCGTCATCTCGAGGAACACGGCGAGCAGGTCGGCCTGTTCTTCGTCAAGGTCGACGGCTGGGACCACAAGCGCAAGGCACCGATCCACGGCGTGACCGACAGCCGCCTGGTTCTGATCTCCGACCTCGGGCTGCTGGTCAAGGACAACGCTGACAGCAGCCACGAAATCTTCGTGCAATCAATCTCGACGGGACAACCGGTCGCCGCTGCCCGTGTCGAGCTACTGGGCAGAAACGGGATTGCGGTGTTATCGGGGACCACGGATGCCGACGGGCATGCGCACCTGGCAGAAACCCGGGACTTCAAGCGCGAGCAACTGCCGACGGTCTACGTGGTCCGCGCCGGGGAGGATGTGTCCTTCATCCCGTTTGACCGCAGCCAGCGCTTTCTCAACTACTCGCGCTTCGATGTGGGCGGACTGAACACGCGCCACCAGGACCAGGACCAGCTCACTGCCTACCTGTTCAGTGACCGCGGCATCTACCGGCCGGGTGAAGCGGCCCGCCTCGGCATCATCGTACGCCGCCAGGATTTCGCGGCCGCCGGGCAGATTCCCCTGGAGGTACAGATTACCGATCCGCAGGGCCACTCCGTGTTCAAGCAGAAACTCAGCCTCGCCCCGGATGGCTTCTTCGATCTGCAACACCCGACCGGGGCGACCGCGCCTACCGGTACCTATCAGGCCACCCTCTACCTGATCGATGACCGCAACCGGCGCAAGGCACAGCTTGGATCGACCCGCTTCCGGGTGGAGGAATTCCTGCCTGACCGGCTCAGGATCCGTACCCGGCTGTCGGCTGCCCCGCCGAAGGGCTGGGTCAGCCACACCGATCTCAAGGCATTCGTGAACCTGGAGAACCTGTTCGGTGCACCCGCACAGGAGCGGCGCGTCACCGCCGAGCTGGTGCTGAGCCCGGCGAGCTTCACCTTCGAGGACTACGCCGGGTATACGTTTGTCGATCCGTTCTACGATCCCGCGCAACCCGCGCATGAAGTACGCGAGACCCTGCCGCCACAGCGTACCGATGCCGCGGGCAAGGCCGCCTTCGATCTCGACCTGGGGCGATTCGAGCAGGGCACCTACCGCCTGAGCATCGTCACGCAGGGTTTTGAGGCGGGGGATGGCAGAAGCGTCAGCGCGGGTGCCGCGACGCTGGTCTCGCCGCTTTCCCGGCTCATCGGCTACAAGGTCGAGGGCGAGCCTGGCTACCTTAACAAGGGCAGCGAACAGCACGTGACGTTCATCAGCGTTGACCCGGCGCTGAACCCGGTTGCCTTCGAGAACCTCAGCATGCGGCTGGTGGAACGGCAGTATGTCTCCACACTGGTGCAGCAGCCCGATGGCACCTACCGCTTCCAGTCGGTCGAGCAGCGCAAGCAACACTATGAGCGCCCCTTTGATCTCCCGGCCAGCGGCAGCCGTTACCTGCTGCCGACCGGGCAGCCCGGCGACTTCGAACTTGAACTGGTCGAGGCCTCGGGCCGGCTGGTCAGCCGCGTCGCCTTCACGGTCGTCGGGGCACGCAATCTCGCGGCCGATCTCGAGAAAAACGCCGAGCTGCGGCTGACCCTGAACAAGGCAGACTATCAACCGGGTGAGCAGATCGAGCTCGCGATCACGGCCCCGTACGCGGGCTCCGGTCTCATTACCATCGAACGTGACCGCGTTTATGCCTACCAGTGGTTCCACACCACGACCAACAGCACGGTGCAGCATATTCGCCTGCCGGAGGACCTCGAGGGCAACGCCTATGTCAATGTCGCCTTTATCCGTGCCGCGGATTCCAGGGAGATCTTCACCAGCCCGCTGAGCTACGGCGTGCAGCCCTTTAGCATCGACCGCTCCCGGCGCGCGGTGCAGGTGGATCTGCAGGTCCCCGAACGCATCAAGCCGGGCGAGGAACTGACGGTGCACTACCGGACATCGCGGCCCGCGCGCCTGGTGGTGTTTGCCGTGGACGAGGGTATCCTGCAGGTCGCCGGCTACCAGACACCCGCGCCGCTTGATCACTTCCTGAGCAAGCGCGCCCTCGAGGTGCGCACGGCGCAAATCGTGGACCTGATCCTCCCCGAGTTCGCGCTGGTGCGCGAACTACTGGCCACTGGCGGCGGCAAGGCCGACAAGGAGGCGCAGCAACTCCTCGGCCGCAACCTCAATCCCTTTGCACGCAAGACAGACAAGCCCGTCGCTTTCTGGTCGGGCATCGTCAGCGGCGATACCGATACGCGCGAGCAGGTGTTCACGATCCCCGACACCTTCAACGGCCGCGTGCGTATCATGGCCGTGGCAGTGAGCGAGGCCGCCATGGGAGCCGCAGCGGCAGAAACGCAGGTGCGCGGCCCCTTTGTGCTCACACCGAATGTCCCGACGGCGGTGGCGCCGGGTGATGAGTTCGAAGTAACGGTCGGGGTTGCCAATGCCCTCGAGGGCTCCGGTGAGCATGCCGACATCGCGCTTGAAGTGATGCCGGCAGACAACCTCCAGGTCCTGGGTGAGGCCGTCACTACACTGCAGATCAGCGAGGGCAGCGAGGGACATGCCGCGTTCCGCTTCAAGGTGCTGCCCGAGCCCGGGGCGACCTCGCTGGTATTCCGCGCACGCCACGGGGAAGACAGCGCACGCATCACCGCCACGTTGAGCGTGCGTCCAGCTGTTCCGTACGTAACCAGCTTCGAGAGTGGTTTCAGTGCTTCCGGCCAGGTGGAACTCGATGTCCCCAGGGAACTCTATGCCAGCCTCGCGCACAACCGCGTGGCGGCCTCGGTACGCCCCGTGGTCCTGACCGGGGGACTGGTCGCCTATCTCGACAATTTTCCGCATTACTGCACCGAGCAGATTGCCAGCCGGGGCTACCCGCTGCTGGCGTATCTGGATCACCCGGACTACCAGGACAATGCACGCGCCCGGCAGCAACAGCTGACCCGATTGATGAAGCGCCTGCGTACCCGCCAGACCGCCGCGGGCGGTTTTAACCTGTGGCCCGGCGGCGGTGAACCGGCCGCGTTCCCCTCGGTGTATGTGCTGCACTTTCTGACCGATGCACAGGCCAGGGGTGTGGCCGTGCCACGCGACATGCTGAAGCGCGGACTGGCCTGGCTGCGTGACTATGCCGGCAGCGAGCCGGGTTCGCTGAGCGAGGCACGCCGGCATGCACAGGCACTGTATGTTTTGTCGCGCAACGGGCTGCTGACCACCAATCACCTGGTGCACCTGCAGGAGTACCTGGAAGCACACCACCCCAAGGTGTGGCGCGCCGACATTGCCGCCGCGTACATGGCCGCCACTTTTCAACTGCTGCGCAAGCAGGACGACGCCGAGCGCTTGATCCGCGGCTATCGCCCCGGCGAGTCACCGGCCGTGGACTGGAGCGACTACGACTCCCAACTGGCGCATGACGCGCAATATATCTACCTGCTGGCCCGGCACTTCGATGTACTGTTCCAGGCACTCGACGGCGAACAGGTTTTAACACTGGTCCAGCCGATCTTCGAGGGACGTTACAATACTGTCTCCTCGGCCATGGCGATCCTGGCCCTGGGCGCCTGGTCCGAACGCACGGCGGCCTCGGCAGGCACCGAACAGGTCGCGATGACCGGGCAGGATGCCGATGGCCGGCAAGTGCTGCTGGAAGTCGAGCCGTCTCCCGCGCCGCATGCCAGCGCCCCGGTCACGACCCGGCAGGTACACATCGAGGGGGCACCGCGGCTGTTCTACCAGCTGGCCCAGTCAGGATACGACAGGACCCTGCCCGGCGAGGAAATCCGCAACAAGCTCGAGATTGTGCGTGAATATCTGGGCGCCGACGGCAAACCGGTCAGCAGCGCCGTGCAGGGTGATGAACTCACCGTGCGCCTGCGGGTACGCGCACTCGAGGGCCGCGTCACGAATGTCGCCGTCATCGACCTGCTGCCGGGTGGCTTCGAGGTATTGCGCGACAGTATCGCGCGCGAGTTTGGCCGCTGGCATGCAGACTATACCGACATCCGCGAGGACCGGGTGGTCTTCTATGGCAGCTTCGGCTCCACCGTGACCGAACTCAGCTACCAGGTCAAGCTGACGACCCGCGGTCAGTTCGTGGTGCCGCCCGCCACCGCGGAAGCCATGTACGACCGCAGCGCCAGAGCACAAACGCCGGGTGGCCGCTTCGAGGTAACCGCCGCGCAATGAGGGGGCTCACGGCGGGCGGGCTGGTGCTGCTGGCCGGACTCGCACTTGCCTGGCTGTTGTGCCCACGCCCCGATCTCTACGGGGAAATGTCCTGGTCACGTGCCTACTATGATCGTGACGGTGACTTGCTGCGCCTCACCCTGGCCGCTGACGACCGCTACCGACTGTTTACCCCGCTGGCGGCAATCGCACCCGCCATGGTCGAGGCAACCTTGCTCTACGAGGACCGCCACTTCCACACCCATCCCGGCGTGAATCCCGTAGCCCTGGCGCGGGCATTCATCAGTACCTACCTGACCGGTGCACGACGGCTGGGCGGCTCCACCATCAGCATGCAGCTGGCGCGCATCCGCTTTGATATCCATTCACGCACCTTGCCGGGGAAGCTCGAACAGATCCTGCGCGCGCTGCAACTGGAACGCCATTACCGCAAGGCACAGATCCTCGAGGCCTACCTCAACCGGGTACCCTACGGACGCAACATCGAGGGGGCGGGGACAGCGAGCCGGGTTTACTTCGACAAGCCGGCGACAGCGCTTACCCTGCCCGAGGCCCTGAGCCTGGCCGTTATCCCGCAGAATCCAGGCAGGCGCAACCCGACCCGCGATGCGGGCCGTACACAGCTCGCCGCGGCACGAACCGCCCTGTTCAGCAACTGGTTGAAAATCCACCCTGCGGACCGGCAACGCCAGTCCCAGGTGGACCTGACGCTGACGTTTCGCGCCCCCGAGGCGCTCCCCTTCGTCGCCCCCCATCTCGTCACACGACTTGACAAGGCACTGGTACAGACACCCGCGGACGCCTTCCATACAACCGTGCGACGCGCATGGCAGCGTCTGCTCGAGGAGCAGATAGCGCAGTATGTGCAACGGCGGCAATCCAGCGGCATCGACAATGCCGCCGCGCTGCTCGTCAATTACCACAGCATGGAGGTCGAGGCCTACGTGGGGTCGGCGGATTTCCTGGATGCGGAGATACAGGGCCAGGTGGACGGCGTGCAGGCCAGGCGTTCACCCGGCTCCGTCCTGAAACCCTTCATCTATGCGCTCGCCCTGGACCAGGGAATCATTCACCCGATGACCCTGCTCAAGGATGCCCCGCGGCGTTTCGGCGCCTACACGCCGGAGAACTACGACCGCGGCTTTCTCGGTCCGGTGTTCGCACGCGACGCACTGGTGCTCAGCCGTAATGTCCCCGCTGTCCATCTCATGAGCCAGCTGCAGACACCCTCGTTCCACGCGTTTCTCCGTGCCGCCGGCATCCGCGAGCTGCGCCCGGCGGAACACTACGGCCTCGCGCTGGCGCTTGGCGGGCACGAGGTGAGCATGGAAGAAGTGGTGCGGCTGTACGCAATGCTGGCGAACCAGGGCCATATCAGGCCACTGCGCCTGCTGGGCGAACCGGAGCCACTGCCGCAGGGCGAGCAACTACTGAGTCCCGAGGCAAGCTTCCTCACCCTCGATATACTGCGCAGCACGCCGTCACTGGATGAACCAGCCCTGCCGGGCCAGTTACGCCAGGGTCCGGTCACGGCCTGGAAGACAGGCACCTCCTACGGCTTTCGGGATGCCTGGACCGCCGGCGTCTTCGGACCGTACGTGCTTGCCGTTTGGGTGGGACGTTTCGATGGCCAGGGTAATCCCGCCTTCGTCGGGCAACAGGCGGCCGCGCCACTGTTTTTCGAAATCGCCCGCGCCATCGGGCAAAGCGCCGGCGGCTTCGATGAAATACGCAAACCCGGTGGGCTTGCTATTGCAACGGTGCAGGTCTGTGCCACCACCGGGGACCTGCCCGACGAACACTGCCCGCTCACCACGAACAGCTACTTCATCCCGGGCAAGTCACCGCTGCATGTCACCCGTGTGTACCGCGAGGTGCCCATCGATATCCGTACCGGCAAGCGCGCCTGCTATCACGAGCCGCCGCGCACACGACTGCAGGTCTACGAGTTCTGGCCCTCGGACCTGCTTGCCCTGTTTCGCAGTGCCGGCATCGCACGCAGGGTGCCGCCCCCGTTCGAGTCGGATTGCACGCTGATGGTAACAAGTGCCACCGGCAGTGCCCCGGAAATCACCTCACCCGACAGCCGCATTGTCTACTCCCTGCGCAGCGAACAGCGCGATACCGAGCGCATCCCCTTCAGCGCGATTACCGAGGCCGATGCCAGCAGCCTCTACTGGTTTGTCGATGAGCGTTTTGTCGGCAGTACGCCACGCGCCGAGGCCCTTTTGTGGCGACCGGCGGTCGGGGAATTCGAGGTGCGCGCGGTCGACGATCACGGCCGGGCCGCCGCAACGCAAATCAGGGTACAGCTGGTGCACTGAACAGGGATAACAATGACGTCTTGTCACTGGACCGTTGAACACCCGGCAACAGACGGAGCAATCACATCCACAATCAAAAACTACCGAAACCGGCCGATGACATAACTATCGCGTCACGATAAATATCGGCCACATGCTGGAACGGCCAGGCATATAAACGTAACCGAAGTCACCGACGCTGGCCAATGAAGTCTTAAAAAATGATAAATATCAGATTAATATTGCTGTTTTTATTGTTTTTTCCGCCCAGCACCGTCATGTCAACTCCACCTTCTCCAGAGTTGGAACTGACTGAAGATGAGCGTAAATGGCTGGAAGAAAACCAGAGCGCGCGATTCACAGGAGATCCCAATTGGCTGCCTTACGAGGCCTTTGACAGCCATGGCAACTACACAGGCATTGTTGCCGAGCATCTTGACCTGATTGCAGGGCTTACAGGGTTAGTATTCAGGATGAGTCCAAGTAAAACGTGGACCGAGTCGACCGAAAAGGCAAAACAGGGACTGGTTGATATTCTTTCTGAAACAGATGATTCAGACCTGAAGTCACACCTGGATTTTACGATTCCGTATATCTCCAACCCTATTGTTATCACCATGCGTAACAGTGAAAACTACGTTGAAAACATAACAAGCATAAAAGACAGAAAAATCGCCTTAATAAAAGATTACGGGTATGCCTCAAAGATTCGCAGAAAATATCCGAACATACAATTTATCACGGTTGATGACATACAGGATGGCTTGTTTTCCGTGTCAACGGGTAAAACCGATGCGCTCCTGTGCACCCTTGCGCTATGCAGCTATACCATTGCGGAGCTTGGACTGAACAACGTCAAGATTACCGGCAAGACAGAATTTGATACCAAGCTGGCACTGGGCGTACAAAAAAACCTTCCTGAACTTCTCTCAATATTGAACAAGGCGATAAAGAAAGTCACCCCCAAACAACAACAAACCATACTGAACCGCTGGATAAAGGATAAATTCGCAGAAAAAACCGATTACACGCTTGCATTTCAGGTGCTGGCTGTTGCCATTATCCTGCTGGGCATATTCGCCTTCTGGAATCGCAGATTATCCCGGGAAATCAATCTGAGAATTACAACAGAAGAGGAACTCAAGGCTGCCGAAGAGGTGTTGCGTCTTTCACACCAGCGTCTGTTATCACACCGCGAACACACGCCACTCGCCGTAATAGAATGGAATACAGAGTTTGAGGTGACAGACTGGAACCAGGCGGCAGAAGGCATATTCGGCTTTACAAAAGAAGAGATGACAGGCCGGCATCCCGAGGAAAGAATTCTCCCGGAAAATGAACGCGACACAGTCAATGCAATATGGATCGAACTGTTAAACAACCGTGGCGGCACTCGCAGCAGAATCGAAAACGTTACAAAAGATGGACGGACCATACTGTGCGAATGGTACAACACACCGCTTGTAGATCAGAATGGCAAGGTAATGGGTGTCGCCTCACTGGTTGACGATATAACTGCAAGAAAAATGTCTGAAGATATTATCTGGAAACAGGCGAATTACGACACGCTTACCGGCTTGCCCAACCGCAACATGTTCCACGACCGACTGGCCCAGGAAATACGCAAGGCTGACCGTGACAAACGTCCCCTGGCCTTGCTCCTCATAGACCTGGATCAGTTCAAGGAAGTCAATGACACACTCGGGCACGATAGCGGCGATTTACTGCTGCAGGAAGCGGGACGTCGAATCCGTGATTGTGTGCGTCGTTCGGATACCGTTGCCCGACTGGGTGGTGACGAGTTTACAATCATCCTGCATGAACTCAATGATAACAGTCATATTGAGGACGTCGCCCACAAGATAATAGGCACGCTGGAGGATGCCTTTCAGCTGGACGATGAAGTCGTTTATATATCCGGCAGCGTCGGCATTACCCTGTACCCGAATGATGCCAGTGATATTGATACCCTGTTAAAGAATGCTGATCAGGCGATGTATGCCGCCAAGAAGAATGGCCGCATGTGTTTTAGTTATTTCACCCAGTCATTACAGGATATCGCTCAATACAGACGAAGACTTACAAATGATTTGCGAAGTGCGCTGGTCGACAGGCAGTTTGAGGTCTACTACCAACCTGTCATTGATTTAAAAACCGGTCGCATTACAAAAGCTGAAGCACTCCTCAGGTGGCATCATCATGAGCATGGCTCTATAAGCCCGCTGGAATTTATACCGCTAGCGGAAGAAACGGGCCTGATTCATAAAATAGGTGACTGGGTATTCAGACAGGCTACAGAAACTGCAAAGCGCTGGAGTGATCAGTTTTCGAGCGAATTTCAGGTAAGTGTAAACCTTTCACCGGTACAATTTAAAATTGACAAGCACTCGTTCATTTCAGGGTGGGAAGACTATTTTAAGAAAAGTGGTCTTTCAGGAAAAAACATTGTCGTTGAGATTACCGAAGGTTTACTGCTAAATGCAGAGCCCGGAATTATTGATAAATTACTCTGGTTACGTGATGCCGGCATACAGGTGGCAATTGATGATTTCGGGACAGGTTATTCCTCACTATCATATCTCAAAAAGTTTGATATTGATTATTTGAAGATTGATAAATCATTCGTGAGCAACCTTGAGAACAATGCAAATGACATTACCCTGTGCGATGCCATCATTCTGATGGCGCACACCCTCGGATTAAAGGTTATCGCCGAGGGCGTAGAAACAGCTGCACAGAAAAAGATCCTTGCAAAGGCTGGCTGTGACTTCGCTCAAGGCTACCTGTTTTCCAGACCCGTCCCGGCAGCTGAATTTGAAGAGATGCTGAATCCCGAATCAGCAGAAAGTGAATATGCTTTAGCATACAGAGCGAATTAACGACGCCCCTCCTGAACTCATACCCATCGATTATTACTGATCCGCGACGCTCCTGATGCCCGCTCTGATGCGGGGTATACAGCGTTGACACCAAGATTGGAAATGGTGGCCAGGACTGGAACAGAACCAGCGACTCCGGATTTTCAAATGTCAATAGCGTTTTCTGACTATTTATTTGTAACTATTCAGTTCATCACAGAGGCACAGAAACCTTCCCTGGTATGATATTAAGCAAGAAACAACGCTAAGCTAACCACTCGGGAGGCAACAAAGCGGGCTCTACCATGTTGCTCTTATTATTGTTTAAAATACCCTGCGTGGCCATACTGGCTGTTGTGGTCAGGGTAGTTCATTCCAATCTCCTGATCCTGTCTGCCTATGAAGGCTCAATGAGATAGTGCAACGTCACAGATCAACAACATATCCAAGCTACTCAAGAATCCCAAATGGCGACATCCTCCTCCCAATCGCTGCGCATCAGCACCAGCAGGCAAGCGGCCAGTCTCACTCCCGCGCAGAAAAAGTTCAACACCCTGATCGGCAGGATCAACCGCCAGCGCAAGCGGCTCGCGGAATGGCAGGAAATCATGCCAATTTACCAGGAAGAGGTCTTGAAAACCTTCCAACCTCTGCGCGACAGCTATGCCGGTTTTCAGGCGCAAATGGTTGAACTGCTTGACAGCCACTGCGTCAACAATCGATTTTCGCGGCTGCAAAAGGAAAAAGTCAGTCAAATCATCAAGGATGTCTGTGCTGAGCTGATTAACGATCATGGACGGGACGACCTGAAACCCATCGCGAACCGCCACAGCGATATCGATTTCGATGACCAGCAGGAACAGATGAAGGCCATGGGCGGGGATGTACTCCGTGCGATGCTGGAATCGGAGTTTGGCATTGATTCTGGCGATATTGAGCTGGACATGGATGACCCGTATGGCACGGCGGAGAAACTGGGAAGCATTCTGGAAGAACAGCAGCACAAAGCGGAAGATCAGCGCACCAGGCGCAAGAAAACCGCTCGCCAACTGGCCAGGGAGCAACGTGAAAAAGAGGAAGAGAGCAAAATCAGCCAGTCGATTCGGGCGGTCTACAGGCAATTGGTCGGCGCATTACATCCGGACAGGGAAACAGATCCCGAGGAGCATCGGCGCAAAACCGATTTAATGCAAAAAGTTACCGTCGCCTATAAAAACAGGAACTTGCTGCAATTAGAACTGCAGCTCACAGTGGAGCAAATCGACCAGAACGCAATCGATTCGATCAACGAAGACCGCCTCAACCATTTCAACAAAATCCTGCAACGCCAGTCGCTGGAACTGAAACAGGAAATAGAGGAAGTCGAGCTACACATGAAGGCTGCCGGCGGACTCGACCCATTTGAATCACTCACGCCTAAAAAACTTATGTCAGCTCTTAGAAAGGACAAGAAACAACTGGAACTTGCTATTTTTGGAATCCAGAGAGATCTCAGACTTTTCAAGGATATTCGCAAGGTCAAGCACTGGCTGAAAACCTACGAAATGCCCTTCGAACTACCCGACGAACTCATCTTCCGATTGTTTGAGGACGACCTGCGCTAAGCGGTACTCACGCAGTCCACGCCTTAACGATGTTTCACAAAAAAGTGACTTGGCCGCACACTCAGGCAGTAATGAGTGAAAGCGAGTGATTCGACTGTCAGACGTGGAGTGATTCGCCTCTTGCCCGGACGCGGTGCGTTCTTCGTGGAATACGCCGATTGAACTGGTAGCATGGGACGATGGCTGACACAGTTTGGATCGGGAGGCTTGACGGTTTCTGTTGCCGTGGTTCCGGCAGCTCGAAGGCCACCCCTGCCTGCCGGTCGCCTGCACCCTGGATACGTTTATGACTGATATTTCGAGAGAGTTGCTGGAATCGGTTCACTCCGCCGGCGCCTGCATGATCGATATCCGTGAGCTTGCCGGTAAGCTTGTTCATCTTTCCGCTGGACAGGTCGAGGCGCTTCTCCTGAGGTTCGTGGACGATGGCGACGACCAGGCAGTGAGCCGGCTATTGCAGGCCTGCGCATTTAATGGGGTGAAGCTCGACCCTGAAGTTCTCTGCCACTGTATCGGCGTCTGCGAGGAAATGCTCGATTCAGCCCCCTGTTTCGCGCTGCAGGACGCGAGCGCCATCCAGCCGCTGCTGGCCGCGGCCGTCGCCGAGGAGTTATCTCTGGAGCGGAAGATCTACGCCACCCGCCTGGCGGCCGAGCTAACCGTCAGGTTCGATCTGGACCCGCAACCGGTCCGGAAGCTGCTCTGGAAGCAACAGCATAGTCCGCTGCCACCCCACTACAAGATCCTGATCGAGCAATCGCTGCAGCTTCTGGAACAAACCTCAAGCAACGAGCAGACTACTATCCCCTACTGGACTGAACTTCAGCTCCCGGATCTCCTTCCCGAACACAGGCCCCGGGCCATCGTCGGTGGCGACTACACAGTGCGGCGACCGATCCCCAAACTCGGACGCAATGATCCCTGCCATTGCGGCAGCGGCAAGAAGTACAAGAAGTGTTGTTACCTCAAGGATCAGGAGTTGTTGCGAGACGCCTCCCAGTACGCCGGCACCACCCGAAGCGAGCTGAAGAGCAAACCGGGCCTGGTTGACGATCCCGATGTCATCTACAACATGCGGGCCTACGAGCTGAAAAGGCTAGCGCCATCCGAACTGGGTGAAAACCAGCTGCTTACTGGCTACCAATGCGCATTGGATTACGGCCTGCGGGAACTTGCCTTTGATATGCTCGTGGAGTGCGAAAGGCGTCCCGGTGAGCGTGAATTCGACTCAGGTCATTTCGAGGACCTCATCGACCGTGTTCTGGAAGCGGGTGACCTTGATCTGGCACGAAAGATCCAGGATCACTGCGGGGAACACACATGGTATCGGCCTCATGCTATTCGGTTCCGCTTCGACCTGCTGGAGAATCCGGAGCGATTCGAGCCGCTGGAGCATGATTGCCGCAAGTCCGTGTCGGGGATTCTGGACGAGGAGAATGAGGCAGACGAGCCATTGATCCGCCTTGTTTACGACTTCGCATCGCGCTATCCCGCAATGGCCATTGTCTTTGCACGAGCCGCGATAGCGAGCAATCCGGAGCGGGACCTGGACAACGATTTGTTGCTGGACATCATCCGCGACGCTCGCCTCGATCTGGACCTGGAGCCATGGAAGGATCCGGCGGAGTCACTGCTCGACTGGATTGAGGACCAGACCCAGCGCAAGGAAAAGGCGGAGGCCGAAAACGAGGAGGTTAAACGGCTTTCCAGCATGCTGGAGGCTGCCCGTGCCGCCCTCACAGAAAAGAAACAGGCCCTGCATGAGATGGAACAAACGGTGAAAGAGCTCGGAAGGAAGCCGGAAACAGCCCGAGAGCCTAACCTGCAAGACGATGCGAGGGGGAAGCGCGGCCTGGACACCAATACTCATCAGGACAGGCAGGAGACACTGCAACGTTTACGCATCCAGGTGGCAGGCCTGAAGGCGGAAATTGGCGAGCAGCAGGAACAGCGCGGTCAATTGCGGAAGATGCTGGAGGAGGAGCGAAAAAAACTGTCCGCGCTGTCAAAGCAGCATGCGCCGGCGGAACAAGCCGATCCCGACGAAGAGGCTGTCATCGTAACACCCTCTGGCAAACCCACCCTGCCGGTGTATACGGACGCTTTCCGGAAAACCTGCGAGTCCCTCCCGCCAGCCCTTGTCGCCAAAGCGATCCTGGCGGTCGGTCGTTTCGCTGCTCACGAGGATGCGATCTGGCGACAAACCAAACCAATCAGACGCCTGCCGGAGCACTATCGCATCCGCATCAACCTTAATTACCGCATGATCGTGCGCTGGCAGCCGGGCAAATCACTACGCATCCTCGATGTGATCCCGCGCCATGAGCTGGAGTCCTGGATCAAACGACATGGCTGAATGGCTACTAACGGACCAAAACCAGAACTTCCCGTACACACAGAAAACCACACTAGTGCAGTGCTCCTGTTAGGCAACAATCTCCACAACTTGCCCTTCCCGGCACGGTCCGCGAAGGGCAACTTTGCCGCAGAAACGGTCATTCAGGATATCGTTCCTAATCCGTGTCGAATGTAGAAATGATCCCCTCAACAAGCTAGATCCATCCCCTCAACTTGTACATG
>CAMYIO010000042.1:10957-39809 GCA_947258515.1 uncultured Ectothiorhodospiraceae bacterium | reverse complement strand
CAGGTGGAGCGCCGCAACCGCGACTATGAAAAAGCGCTCAACCTGACGGACCAACTGGAATCCGCACTCAAGGACAACGAACTGCGGCAGGCGGAACGCGCCTATCACACATTGATGTCGATCATGGGCGCTATCCCGGGGCTCTCCGAGCAACGCTGGCGGGACATCGAAAAGCGGCTGAATCGCGTTCGCCCGCAGCTGCGCAAGCTCGAATCCTGGCGCCACTGGGGCACCACGCAGGCACGGCAGAATCTCATCAACGAGGTGACGCAGCTGCCGGATGCCGGCCTGCCGCCGGAAAAACTCGCCGAGCGTATCAAACAGGCACGCGATCAATGGCATGACTGGGACAAATCCGGCGATCATGCCGGCAAGGAACTCTGGAATGCATTCGACCAGGCCTGCAAGGAAACCTACAAACCCTGCATCGCGCATTTTGAAAAGCTCAAGCAACGCCGCAGGGAAAACCTCCGGCAGCGCCGCGCCATCATCGACGACCTGAACGCGCGCTATGCATCAACCGACTGGAAACAGCCCGACTGGCGGGAAATCGACAAATACGTTAACCACACCCGCCGCGAATTCTACAAAATCGGCAATGTCGATTTCAAACACCGCAAGTCTGTCGCCAGGGCACTGGACGAGGTATTTGAAAAATTCGAACAACACCTGTCAGGTGAACGCGAACGCTCAATGAAGGTCCGCGAAAGACTCATCACCGCTATTGAGGCACTCGGTGAAGTGGACAATGTGCGCAATGCCCTCGACCAGCTGGAGGCGCTGAAAACGCAATGGAAAATCACGGTCGCAGGAAAGCGCCAGCATGAAAACAGACTGTGGAAACGTTTCCAGGCAGCCTGCGACATCACCTACCGGCGCCGTGATGCCGAGCGCAAGGATCAGGCTGCCGAACGCAATGAAAACCTGAAGCAAAAACAGGCACTGATCGAGGAACTGATCCGTGCCGCTGCAACCGCTGACGAGGAACTGCTCGCCAATGCCTCGACACTCGCACGAATCAGTCAGCAGTGGGAAGCCATCGGCTGGGTGCCACGCCAGCAGGAAAACAGCCTCGATAGCCAGTGGCGCAAGGCGCAGCAGCAATTCAGCAAGTCGCTCAAGGCCGCGGAATCCAGGGCCCGTGCCTCGGAACTTGAAAACATTGCCCGGCGTGCCGCGCTGTGCCATCAGTGGGAGCAGGCAATCGTGGCCGGTGACACGCTTGACACGGAGGCGGTCGAGGCGCAATGGGCTGCCCTGCCCGCGCCTTCCGGCAGCCATGCCGAGGCAATACAGCAGCGCTGCAGACAGGCACTCAGCCGGCCGGACGACACGACGCTGTCAGACAACCTTGCGGCAAAACAGGCTGCCTGCCTGAAGCTGGAAGTCCTGCTGGAACTGGAGTCACCCGTGGAATGCCAGGCCGAACGCATGGCTTACCAGATCGAACGACTCAACTCATCGATGAAGAAGGACCGCAGTGTACAGGACTCGCCCAAGGACCTGTTGCTAAGCGTACTGACCACCGGCGCCGTCCCCACCGACATGGCCGGGGCGATTGAACAGCGCATCGGCAACTGCCTGATGCACTACAAACAGCGGCCGTAAGGAACTTTCCACAACTTGCCCTGCTGGCCACCCCGGGGTTCGCAACGCAGCATGTACTTTTGTCCTATATCACCGCGAAGACGGAAGGTGATTTAATTAAGCTTCCGGCTTAATGACCGCGGCTGCGCATGCCATCAAAGCCGGCGCAGGGAAAAACAACATGAAAAGACTAGTAACCGGCACACTGGTATTCGTATTGCTGTCACTCCCGGCCCAGGCGGCCGAGCGGATTACCGGCGAGCAGATACAACAGGTCATCAATGCCACGGACGCGGCGGCGAAGAACCGCGACACAGCAGGCATCGCGGCGTACCTGAGTGACTCGTTCGAAAAAGCAATCGAGTTTCCCTACAAGAAATGGATGGCAAAGGTAAGACTCGACAAGGACGACTACCTGGTGCTTATTGACGAGGGCTGGGCAAACGCCGGCGAATATGACTATCAGCGCGATCACACCGAGATTCATATTATGCCGGACGGCCTGAGCGGACTGTCGCACTCAACCGTCACCGAGAACATGGTTCAGGACGGCGAGAAAATGACCAGCAGGTTCCGCGAATACGCCACCTACGCACTGGAAAACGGCAGGCCGGTCATTACCCGGGTCAGCGGCCACACCCTGCTCGGCGATACGACACCGCAATGGCAGGAAGAGTAAACCTGACCTGACAGGAAAGGGGTCAGCGTCGAACGCCGGTTACTTGCGCCTGAAATAATAGAAACAGGGCACTGGGAAATCTCTGATAAATCTGTCAAACCCTTGCAGGGTGCGCCGTGCTCACCCTGCATTGATACATTGAAATTATCAGAGTTTCTCCTGGATACCGCCTGGACCAGTCCAGCCCCGCAATGATCAAGTATACTGTCATCGGAATCAGCAACGGGCATGGAGGACGTGAGTGGATATTTGCTTGACACCCTGCGAGGCGCGCGTGATTGGCTGCCTGATTGAAAAGCAGCGCACCACTCCCGAACACTACCCGCTTTCGCTCAATGCCCTCACCAATGCCTGCAACCAGAAGAGTAGCCGCGACCCGGTGCTGGCACTCGACGAGGCCACGGTGCAGGACACGGTCGATGCCCTGATGAAGAAACACTTTGTCATCGAGAAGAGCGGCTTCGGCAGTCGCGTCACCAAATATCAGCACCGCTTCTGCAATAGCGAATTCGGCGACCTGCAGTTTTCCGGGCAGGAACTCGCTATTGTGTGCGTGTTACTGCTGCGCGGCCCGCAGTCCCCGGGTGAACTGCGCACCCGCACCGAACGCCTGTGCAAATTCGGGGATAGCCGCGAGGTCGAGTCGACGCTTGATCAACTCATGCAACGAGATGACGGTCCCTTCGTGACGAAGCTGCCCCGCGAACCGGGAAAGCGCGAGAGCCGCTTTGCGCACCTGTTTGGCAGCGAGACAGCAATACACGAAACTGCTGTACCCGCCAATTCAGTATCAGCCGGGCCGGGCACGGATTCAGAGCGCATGGAGCAGCTTGAACAGATGATCAGGCAGTTGCGCGATGAAATGGCAACCCTCAAGGCACGGCTTGACCGGATTTCCCCGGAACATGATCCTGGCAGCATGCAATAGACAATATTCCGCCATTCGGCCCAGGGCACAATGATTCCTGCCTGTCAGGGGCAATCCTTCTCCGCCCCCTTTTATTCACTTAGGGAAACACTGATTCGTTCGCAATTTCCTGGTATTCATGAATTGCACTGTCTGTCAGGGGCACCGTGCGCACCATGAATCAACAGCTTGCATGTTCTTTTCGGTGCGCACGGCGCACCCGACAACGGTCCGGCTTATTAATCAGATTCCTTGATTGTCAGCGCGGCCAGGCAAGCCCGGACCTGATCCATCTGGTGACGAGGCGAGTAGCGTTTGCGCCGGCGCTTGTCCGGGGGGGATTTCAAGCATACATGGGCTGCTTGTCGAGCAGCCGCAACCAACCACGGGCAATACGGTAGATCAGCCAGAGGGTCACGGCGACCAGCAGAGCCAGTCCGAACGGGGCGCCGACCACGGTCACAATCAGCAGCACGGCAATGAGCAGCCACAGCAGTGCGAACCAGAACGTGCGGATTTGCCAGCGATAGTGCGATGCCGCCCAGCTGCCGCGCGCACCCCCGCGTTTCAGGTAGTTGATAATAACGGCGATGATCGATGGCATACTTCCGAGGAAACCGCCGATCACCGTTGCGGAGCCCATAATAGCGAGCACGATGGCAACCGCATGCAGGCCATAGACGATGTGCGCCGCCACCAGGGCCGAGTACACGGGTTCTGTGCTTTCCGTTTCTTCGGCTGCTGACAAGACACTTCTCCACGGCTGCGAGGACAGGGCCGGCCAGTGTACCGATGTTTTCGAGGCGAAACACCTCACACCGCGCCGTGAAAACCCCAAGCTTGCAAAAAACCACCTGTAGGAGCGCCGTCCCCGGCGCGATTCGCGGCGAGGCACCACTCCTGCAATAAGACTTTTTGCAATGATTGGGTTAACTGTGCGCTGACGCCTTTTTTATGACGCCTGTTTTACAGAACGGTAATCAGCCCCTGTTACACGCATCCCTCGCCTGTGCAGGATGTGTGCCAGTCAATCCACTGGACGTAGCCGGCAATCCTGCTAGAATTCCTAACCCCTGCTCCAACAAACTGACTCATCGCAAGAAGGCTTATTCCAGCGTGCTGAAAATCACCGTCATGAACACCAAAGGTGGTTGCGGTAAAACCACGATTGCCACCAACCTGGCCAGCCATTGCGCCTCCCGTGGTTACGAAACAGCACTGTTCGACTATGACAAACAAGGCTCCAGCATGCGCTGGCTGAAAGGGCGCCCGTCCGGCCTGCCACCGATTCACGGCGTTGCCGCATTCGAACCGCCACGCGTGGGCATCACGCGTGCCTGGCAGATGAGGGTCCCGCAGGATACCCGTTATATTATTACCGACACACCGGCCGGTTACGCCCTGGTCGATATCGAAGACCGTGTTGCCGAAACCGACATCATACTCATTCCGGTGTTACCCTCCTCGATCGATATTCATTCGACGGCCGACTTCATCAGGGACCTGTTACTGATTGGCAAGGCACGAGTCCACAACACCCGCCTGGCGATTGTCACCAACCGCACACGCATCCGCACCCGGGCCGTTGAAAAACTGGAACGCTTTCTCAACAAACTCGATATTCCCGTCATTGCACGCATTCGTGATACCCAGCACTACGTCAGTGCCGCCGAACAGGGGCTCGGCATCCATGAACTGACTGAGCGGGACGCGCAGAAAGACCGCGAAACCTGGTCGGAACTGCTTGACTGGCTCGACAACAACCGCGGTGGATTCACCGAATTCGAAACCGCACTGCTGCAAGACCGAAGCGCCTGAACGACTGCAGGTGCGGCGTCGCCTACAGGATGCAGGTCAGGGGCGTAAGCAGGACGCGGAAGCTTCGCCTACAGGATGTAGGTGAGGGGCGTAAGCAGGACGCGGAAGCTTCGCCTACAGGATGTAGGTGAGGGGCGTAAGCAGGACGCGGAAGCTTCTCGCCGCGACGATGTACAGGGATATGTACAAGTGTCACGAGAGGGCAGGATGCCCGGAGTGACCGCTGCCGGGGACGGCGCTCCTGCAGGAAACTGTGAACCCGGGCCGGCGAACGTCTAGTAACGCCCGTTCTGCTTGGCAATATAGTTGGTCAGCTCGACCTGCTGAGTATTCATGTTGCGCAGGATACGGTGGACCGTGCGCACGATCGCCCGCATGACCTTGTAGACAAGATCCGGGTCCTTCTGCAGCAGGCTCTCGAAGCTGTCCCGGTCAAGGCGCAGCAATTCACAGTTGCCCATCGCGCGCAGACCGGCAGAATGTTCAACGCCGTCGAGAAAACCCAGTTCGCCGAGGATGTCACCGGCGCGGAGCACCTGCAGTCCAACCAGGTCACCGGCACCGGTTTGCGTCACGACTTCCATGTTGCCCTTGGTGAGGATGTGCAGGGAATCATCCTTGTGACCTTCCTCAATCAGAAAGTCGCGGTCCCTGATACCGCAGGCCGTCATGACACTGGCCAGCAGATCACACTGTGCATCACTGAGTTCATCACCCAGGGGAGAGGCCTTGATGGCATCCGTGCTGACAGACAAATCGCTACATGTATTGTCGTTCATGTTGAAATCCCTCACCGTCTAAAGCGGGTTATGATGTTGTCTCTGTATGTGGCTTAAGGGTTGCCACCACCTGCCGCAGGATGAGACCGAACATCAGTAACAGCCATGTTGAAAACAACAGGCCAATCACGTAACTCATGGCCGCAACCGGTGCCGGCATCCCCAGCATGTGGACAATACCATGATAAACCGCGAAACCGCCAAAGAAGATATAGGCAAAATATTGCGGTGCCGCAACACTTGCCGCAATAAACACCACCGTCAGCAACACCACCAAAATGGTCGACAGTTGCAGCTGCGGAAACAGTACGCAGCAGCTGCCCAGCAGGATGCCGCCAAGCAATACTGACAGAAAATACGCCACACCCGCGACCCCGTGATCGCCGCGGCGCCCTGCCCAGAAACCTGCGGCAATGGCAATCAACAGATGATCCAGACCCGTCACCGGGTGTACAAAGCCATCGGCCAGTCCTGCCGTATGGCCAGCACCGGTATGCGCAAGGGCAAACGGCGAGAGCATCAGAATAACGGGGGCCAACAGCATCGCCGACAGGGATCTCAGTTGCATAACAGCTTCTCCAGTCTCTTGATAAATTTACGAATAAACAGGATCAGGCAGGCTTCAACGCACCTTGACCTTGATCAACTCCTCACCGTCCGGGTCAGTGACGTGCACCGCACAGGCAATGCAGGGATCGAAGCTGTGGATGGTGCGCAGGATCTCGATCGGCTGCTGGGGATCATGCAGGGTATGGTTGTCCTCCAGGGCCGCCTCGTAGGCGCCCGGCTGGCCATTCTGGTCACGCGGGCCGGCATTCCAGGTGCTCGGCACCACCGCCTGGTAGTTCTTGATGATACCGTCCTCGATCACGATCCAGTGCGCCAGGGCACCACGCGGTGCCTCCATGAACCCCACACCCTTCGCCTGCTGCGGCCACGTTGACGGTTCCCACAGTTTTTCATTATGGGTTTTGGTGTCACCCGCCTTGATGTTGGCCACCAGGTTATTCTGCCAGGTCTGCATCATGTCGCCGATGATCTTGGTCTCCAGGCCGCGTGCCGCGGTGCGACCCAGGGTTGAAAACAGTGCATCCACCGGGACATCCAGTGTACTCAGTGTCAGGTTGACCAGTTCCTTCGCCTGCTCGTTACCCGTGGCGTACAGCATCAGCACGCGCGCCAGCGGTCCGACCTCCATGGCATGGCCCTTCCAGCGTGGTGACTTCAGCCATGAATAGGACTGTTCGACGTCCAGCTGCTCGTACGGCGGAGTGGGTCCACTATAATTGAGACTGGTCTCGCCGTCATAGGGATGCAGCCCATCGTTCTTGCCGCCCTCGTAGTCATACCAGGAGCGGGACACGTATTCCTGGATTTCATCGGCGGCATTCATATCGACATCGTGGATGGTCGACAGGTCACGATTCAGGATTGCACCGGACGGAATCAGAAAACTGGACGGGTCGTCCATGCCATGCTCCGGGAAGTCACCGTAGGTGAGGAAATTGCCCAGCCCTTCACCGCGCGACCCCCAGTCCTTGTAGAAGCCTGCAATGGCCAGCAGGTCGGGGATGTAGACCTGGTCGACGAACACCTGCATCTTGTTGATGATTTCCTGCACCTGTGCCAGCTTCTTGGCATTGATGGCGGAATCGGAATTCAGGTCAATCGGACAGGCGACGCCACCGACCACGAAATTCGGGTGCGGGTTCTTGCCGCCGAAGATGGTATGCAGCTTGGCCACGTCGCGCTGCCAGCTCAGCGCCTCCAGATAATGCGCCACGGCCATCAGATTGGCCTCCGGCGGCAGCTTGTAGGCCGGGTGGCCCCAGTAGCCGTTGGCAAAGATGCCCAGCTGTCCACCCTCGACAAAGGTCTTCAGCTTCTTCTGCGTGTCAGAAAAGTAACCGGGGGAAGACTTTGGATAACTGCTGAGGGACTGCGCCAGCGTCGAGGTCGCCGCGGGGTCGGCACTCAGCGCCGACACCACATCAACCCAGTCGAGTGCATGCAGGTGATAGAAATGCATGACGTGGTCATGCACGTACTGCGCACCGCTCATGAGGTTACGGATCAGCTGTGCATTGGGCGGGACCGGGTAATCCAGTGCATTCTCGACCGAACGAATGGAGGCCAGTCCGTGTACCAGGGTACACACACCGCAGATGCGCTGCGCAAAGGCCCAGGCATCACGCGGATCGCGGCCGCGCAGGATAATTTCGATACCGCGCACCATGGTGCCTGCCGAATAGGCCTGTGCAATACGGTCACCATCCATCTGCGCCTCGATGCGCAGGTGGCCCTCGATACGGGTAATCGGGTCAACAACAACGCGTTCGCTCATGTCTTATCCTCGGCCAGGTGTTCGGCAATGGTTTCAGTCAGGCTGAGTACGGGTATATCCATGTGGTATTCCTCAAGCCCCTCCTCAAGATGAATACGGCAATTCGAGCAGGCGGACACCAGTCCTTCCGCCTTGACGGCATCGAGCTGGGCCTTCTTGCGATTGAAGACCTTGAGGCGCAGTTCATCGGCACGCTCGTTGCTGCTGACGCCGCCACCGGCGCCACAGCACCAGTTCATGGTGCCGGCCTCCGGCATCTCGACAAAATCATCTGCCACCATGTTGAGCAGGTTGCGCGGTTGTTGGACCACGCCGCCACGGCGGGCAATCTGGCAGGGATCGTGATAGGTCAGGCGCTGTGCTTCCTTACCGGTCGTTTTCAGCCGACCCTGTTCACGCAACTCGTCGAGCACTTCCAGGATATGTAAAACCTTGAAATTGAACGGTTTGCCAATCAGGTTGGGGCCTTCCCAGCGGATTGCCATGTAGGCATGGCCGCACTCGGGGCTGATGACGGTCTTCACCTTGAGCTTTTCCGCGGCATCGACGATGCGCTGCACCAGCTCGGCGGCAATCTCGGAGACGCCGATCTGGATGCCGCTGTTGGTCGCCTCAAAGGCCTCGGAGGAAAGCGTCCAGGAGACACCCGCATGCTTGAATATCTTGGCGAGTGATTCCGTGTATTCCGGGAAGTTCATGATTTCCATCGAGGACAGCAGACATAAATAGTCCGCACCCTCCACGTCCATCGGAATTTTCAGGCCGGTATCCTGCTCGATGTGCCGAATCTGCGCCTGCAGCGCAGGCAACTTGACACCCATCGGACTACCGATAGTGACGGCACGCTGGGTCGCGCCGATCAGACCTTGCGGTGCGTGGCCGGAAGCGGCCATACCCTCGCGCATCCTGCGAATCATGTAGGCAATGTCGTTGCCGACCGGGCACACCATGGAACAGCGCCCGCACATGGTACAGCTGTCATAGACCAGGGTTTCCCACTCGGTGAGCATGTCATCGCTTACCGGCCTGCTGAGGCCGAGGGCCTTCGCGAAGCGGCCCCAGAAGCTGTATTCCTGCTGCCAGACACGGCGCAACGGCTCGAGTTTATGAATGGGCGTATATTTCGGGTCTCCGGTCTCGGTGTAAAACAGGCAGGCATGGGCACACAGGCCGCAGCGCACACAACTGCTGAAAAACGAGGCCACCGGTGCATCGATGGCTTCCTTGAAGGCATGAAGACCCCGTTCCAGGGATGCGCCGCTCATGAGTTCACTCCTTTATAACCGGCAATGGCCCCGTCGTAGTAGCGCGACATGAACAACGTGAACGCATGCATGAGTTTGGTAAACGGAAACGTCACCATCAACAGTTCGACACTGAGAATATGCACTGCAATCAGCATGGTCGGTGTCAGACCGATGCGGTGAAACGCCATGTAACCGGTCACCAGTGGCAGTATGGTGACCAGCCACACCAGGTAATCCTGAAAGCGGGACAGAAACCGCATGACCGGGTTTGCTATCCTGTGAATCAATACCGCCAGCAGTGCAATAATGGTCACAATGGTGGTGGCGTCGATGACAGTCGTCGGTAGCGCGGGCCAGCTAACGCCGAACACCTCTTCAAACAGGAGAATGTGCGGCGCAAAGAGCAGCAGGATAACGAATATGCCGATGTGAAATATCCAGCCGGTTACTTCGGTGAAGGCGGTACGTTGCAGTGTGGCGCGTTCCGCAAACGAGCGCGAGATAATGGCCCGCAGGCCCCCTGCCACAGCCGATCCGCGAGCCTCTGCCAGGTCGGGTTTCCTGCCCAGCACCAGGATCTCCAGGATACGCACCACCACGCCGAGCAGGAAGATAATGGTAGCGACCTGGAATGCCGGCCCGCGCACCCACAGTAAAAATTCGGTTTCAGACATCCTCAGTCCCCCTTTTCCAGGTCATCGATGGTGGTCTTCACATGTTCTGCTACTGCCTTGTCCCGCTTGGCACGGTTCAGGGCTCCCAGTGCCAGACCCGCGGCGGCACCGGCACCTACGGCGTAAATCGCGGCCTTCGGAATATCCTCGGTAGGCGTCGATATGGCCTTGTAAAAACCGCCACCATCCCAGAAGTCCGGTTCCGAGCAGCCCAGGCAGGGGTGCCCGGCCTCGATCGGGAAACTGGTGCCGTCATTCCATTTGGTGGTGGCGCAGGCGTTGTAGGTCGTCGGACCCTTGCATCCCAGCTTGTACAGGCACCAGCCCTTCTTCGCGCCTTCATCGTCGAAGGTATTGGCAAACTTGCCCTTGTCATAGAAGGGGCGGCGATAGCAGCGGTCGTGAATACTCTGGCCGTAATAGGCCATGGGACGACCAAGTGCATCCAGTTCCGGAATGGTGCCGAAAATCAGAAAATGTGCCAGCACACCGGTAATCACGACCGGGATGGGTGGGCAACCGGGCACATTGATGATCGGTTTATCCTTGATAATATCGCCAACCGAAACAGCACCGGTCGGGTTCGGCTTGGCCTTTGGAATGCCGCCAAAAGCAGCGCAGGAACCCATCGAAACAACAGCGGCGGCCCCTTTTGCCGTCTCCTCCAGCATGGCAAGGTTACTGATGCCGGCGATGGTGGAGTAACCCGGATTGGCCAGCGGGATCGACCCATCAACAATCAGGATGTACTTGCCATAGTTTTCTTCCATGGCGGTTTCCCGCGCGGCCTCCGCGGCGCTGCCGGCAGCGGCCTGCAGCGCATGTTGGTAATCCAGTGATATGGCGTCGAATATCAGGCCTTCCACGGTCGGTGAATGCGAACGGGTCAACGATTCGATACAACCGGTGCATTCCTGGAACGACAGCCAGATCACCGACGGCCGCCTGGCCTTTTCCAGTGCCGCCGCAATGGCCGGCACCATGCTCGGCGGCAGCGCCATCATCGATGCGGTTGCCGCGCAGAATTTCAGGAAACCGCGCCGCGTTACACCCTGTCGCCGCAGGGCTTCACCCAAAGTCTCGTCTTTCGACATCGTTATCTCCTGTGTGCGATCATGTTGGTCGCCTCAAGCAAGTTGCGACTGCAGTTGCTCGAGGCCTTGCCGGATATCGTCCTGCTGTGAACGCAGCAGGGCCGGTGTGTCACAGATCTCGATAAACCTGCCAATTACTTCATTGTCGTTGTTGAAATGCACCACCACCCAGACACCGGGAAAGCGCGTTTCGACAATCTCGGTAGGCCCCAGTGCATGCAGGCGCGCATACACCTCACCCTGACCCAACTTATCCAGTAACTGCTCCTCTTCTACCGGTGCCAGCGGCAGACTGCGCAAGTCGATGGCCGTGTAGCTGCCATCATCAAGCAGCTTGACCAGCGCATGCCGGATTTCATGCAGCAAGGGCTGCACGTTGTGGGTCAGGCTTGCAGTAGCCTCTACCTTGAGTACAGCGGTGTCGGTCATGCAGGACATGGAATCATTCATCCCCGGAAGGGCGCTGCATGTCCGCAGTCAAAACCCCTGGCGGGCACTGCGGCTCCGCAGACCAGACCAGTAACGGGCAATTGGAATGGCGGATTACCTCGGCGGTCACCGACTCATCCAGGGCACGCCGTACGCCCGATTCGCCGTGTGTCGCCATGGACACCAGATCGATTTTCATGTCATCGATCCTGCTGAGAATTTCGCGTATCGGCCGTTTGTAGGTGGTCATATCCAGCGACACCTTCAGGTTGTTGTTTGCAAGCCCGACACTCTGGTCCTGCAGGGCTTCCTTGATGGCCGCCTGGTCGTATTCAGGATGATCCATTTCATCATGAAAGAGGATGACCTCGGAATCATGCATCCTGGCAAAACGTTCCACGCAAACCAGGATGGAAGCGGACATGCTGGTACCATCGAGGGGCACCAGGATCCGCTTGAACAGATTTTCCTTGCGCCGGTCCGCCGGTTCGGCACGGGTACTGTGCAGGATAAAGACCGGACAGGGCGACTGTTTCAGCACCTGCTCCGTGACACTGCCATCGCGGACCCGCTCCAGCCCGGAACGGCCGTGAGTTGACATCACCAGCAGGGTGGCGGATGACAGGATGGTAAATTTGACAATCTCTTCAACCGGATCACCCATGCGGGTTTCACGATTGACGCTCCAGCCGGCCTGACCGAGTGCATCACCTATTTCCGCGGCATTCGCGTCACCACTTGCCTTGCCATCCTTGCTCGTGATCACGTTGAGCAGGGTGATGGTCGTCGACTCGCGTGGCGTTATCGTGGTGACATAGAGCAGAACCTCCTCCACAGATTCCGAGCCATCCAGCGGTACCAGTATTTTGTTGTCCATTGCCCCTATCCTCTTTTAGTGTTTATCCAGCCGTATACCACCAGCCGGGTATTTCCAGTGCCCGCGCAAATCAGTGCGCATGTTCGGCACCCCGTGCAGCGGCAGTTTGCGCGTCATGCAACGGCATCCAGCTCTGCAGCAGCTCGATGATGTGGCCGGCGGCCTCTGGCAAGGCCTGTTTCACGGGGTTACTGAGACATTCTCCCCAGTCGACATCATGCGGTTGCACGGCTATCAGGGCACGATTATCCGGCAGGGTATCGGTGAGATGGGCGATGGCCAGCAGGTCGCCGAGGCTGACCTCGTGCACACTGCGCTTGGTCTTGCCGGCAAAACGGTCCATATCCTCACCGCAAAAAACCGCCACCGTGCCGGGTGAAGATTCCAGCTCCGCTGCATCGATAACAATGAGGTTATCCGCTTCCTCAATGTAGGGTGCCAGGGTAAAGCTCAGCGTGCCGCCATCCAGGTAAGTGAAATGGCGCAATTCGGGATGATGCCTGTCCAGGTAATCGAGCATATGGATGCCGGTACCCTCGTCCGCCAGCAGGGTATTGCCAATGCCCAGGATCAGTGTGTTTGCTGCCATCAGGTGCGTCCGGTGATTCCTAGTGTCGATTTGTACAGCAGTGAATGACTTGATTTATTGATCCATATCAATTCTCATTCAGTTAGACCGTGTTTAAGTAAGCACTAACCAATACAGTCGGCCCGTCGCCGGCGGCAAACGGTGGTAATGCTCCATGTGTCTCGGTATCCCCATGCAAATCAAATCCATAGAAGGCTATACCGCCAGCTGCGAGGCAAAAGGTGTGCGCCGCGATGTCAGCCTGTTCATGCTGCAGGACGAGGCATTCCAGGTTGACGATTACGTCGTTGTCCATGTGGGTTATGCCATTCAGAAGATCACCCCCGCGGAAGCGCGTACGGCCTGGGAGATGTACGACCTGATGCTGTCCGGGGAACCCGGCGAGGCTGACGCGTATGCATGAACTGGCGGTTTGTCAGGCGCTGATGGAGCAGGTCGAAAGCATTGCGATCGAGGAGCGGGCACAGCAGGTGGTGAGCATTCACCTCGGCATCGGACCGCTCTCCGGTGTCGAACCGAGGCTGCTCGAGCAGGCATTCTATGTTGCGCGCGCGGGCACGGTTGCCGAGCAGGCGGAGCTGGTAATCGAAAGCATGGCGGTACAGGTCAGCTGCAAACAATGCGGCCAGCTGACGGAAGCGTTGCCAAACCGCCTGCTGTGCGGTAACTGCGGCGACTGGCACACCAGCCTGGTAAGTGGCGATGAACTGCAACTGCAGCATCTGGAACTGATCAGGCAGACACAGGAAGAAACGGCGGAGCCAGCCAGTCATCAACAATTTAACTGAGGTGCAAAACTATCGCGCGATGTACCAAGGATGTACGAGTGCCGCGGGAGGCAGGGATGCCGGTAGCGGCCTTGCGAAGCGCTCCTACAACAATAAGATGCACCTGTCGGAGCGGATTGCATCCGCGAATGGGGCCAGGAAGGACAGAATTACCCTGTAGGAGCGGATCGCATCCGCGAATGGGACCAGGAAGGACAGAATTACCCTGTAGGAGCGGATCGCATCCGCGAATGGGGTTACGAAGACCAGGAGAGACCAATGTGCGATACCTGCGGTTGTAATGTGACACATGGCAATGCCCACCTGCTCAAGCCGGGCGGACGCTTGTCAAAAACAGCGAGCGGCCATGAAGCGGTCAGCGTATTACATGGACTGCTGGATGCCAACGACCACACGGCCGCACACAATCGCCAGCACTTTGAACAGCATGGCGTGCTCGCTGGCAATTTAATGTCATCTCCTGGCGCCGGCAAGACCCGCCTGCTGGAGGCGAGCATCGACGCGCTGCGTGACAAATACTCCCTCGCGGTCATCGAGGGCGATCTGGAAACGGAGAACGACGCCAACCGCATCCGCGAACACGGCGCCACGGCCATACAGATCACCACCGGCAGCGCCTGCCACCTGGATGCGCACATGGTGCATGACGCGCTGCACCAGCTGGACCTGCGGGAGCTGGACATCGTGTTCATAGAAAATGTCGGCAACCTGGTATGCCCGGCCAGCTTTGATCTCGGCCAGCACCGCAATATCACGCTGTTGTCGGTCCCGGAAGGTGATGACAAACCGGCCAAGTACCCGGTAATGTTTCGCACCGCGGACCTGGTACTGCTCAGCAAGAGTGACCTGCTGCCGGTACTGGATGATTTCAAACCGGAAAACGCCCGCCGCCATTTACAGGCACTGGCCAGCAGCGCGCCAGTGTTTGAGTTGTCTGCAAAAACCGCTGCCGGCATGGATGACTGGCTCAACTGGCTGCATGCCGAAATGGCCGCACTGCAGCAGCGCACAGAAACACTCGCCGCGGAGCCGGCGTGAAGGCTGCCACGGCCCGTGACTGGCTGCAACGCATCCACGCGCTGCCGCTGCCGCCGCGCGTAAAAATCATGAATGTCTGCGGCGGCCATGAGCGCTCCATCACCCTGGCCGGGCTGCGTAGTGCACTGCCGCAAAATATCGAACTGGTTCCCGGTCCCGGCTGCCCGGTGTGCATCTGTCCTGAAGAAGATATCTTCGAGGCCATTCAGCTGTCACTGCACGAGGACATCATCCTGGTGGCCTATGGCGACATGCTGCGCGTACCGGTCAATGTGCGCCGTTGCGAGGCACGCACCCTTGAACAGGCCAGGGCGAAGGGCGGCGATATACGGCCGGTCTCCTCTCCACAGGAGGCCGCGCGCATAGCCCGCGACAATGCCGGCAAGCCCGTCATCTTTTTTGCCGCCGGTTTCGAGACCACCACGGCACCGGCGGCCGCCTGTTGCCATGCTGCTGGAATCGGGTACCCCGGGATTCGATGCACTGGTGGCACCGGGGCATGTCGCCACCATCATGGGCCCGGAAGAGTGGCAGTTCGTGGTCGAGCGCCACGACATTCCGGCCGCCGTGGCGGGATTCACCTCGGAAAGTCTGCTGGCCGCCATGTACTCGACGCTGCGACAACTGATCGAGGGGCGACACTTTCTCGATAACTGTTATCCCGAGGTGGTCAAGCCCGGCGGTAACCGTGCCGCCCGGCGGCAACTGCAGCAGGCCATGGATGTCACGGATGCCAACTGGCGCGGTGTCGGTATCATTCCCGCCTCCGGATTTACCATTAATGAAAAATTCCGGGCACATGACGCACGGCAGGCGTTCCCCAGCTATGCCGTTGATGCCCGCAAGCGCGCCGGCGAAATGCCACCGGGCTGTGACTGTGCCAGCGTGGTACTGGGAAAGATCTATCCCAATGAGTGCCGCCTGTTCGGGGCCGCCTGCAAACCACGCCACCCGATCGGTCCCTGCATGGTGTCTGATGAGGGCGCGTGCCGTATCTGGTGGTCGGCCGGTATGCGTGAGCCAGTGGCTAAAGCAAAACGTACACAGGCAAACGCATGACAGACAGACAGCGCTTTGCCTGTTCGGCCTGAACACCCGGCACGTTGACGATCATGGACGTGAAAGTCGCCAACACCTTGACGGAGCCGGTCGAGGCGCTGCACATGGTTGTGTCCGGTCGGGTGCAAGGGGTCGGCTTTCGACCCTTTATCTACCGCCTCGCACAGTCACATCAGCTGAACGGCTGGGTTCGAAACTGCACCGGCCAGGTGGAAATACGTATCCAGGGAGAAAACCAGGCACTGTACGCTTTCACGCGCCGGCTGTTTCAGCACGCCCCGCCGCTGTCACAGCCGCTGCTGGAAAGCTGCGTACCGGCCCCGGTTGACGCGCTAGACAGTTTCAGCATCCGCGACAGTGCCACCGTCGGCAACTGTAATATCCACGTTCCGCCTGACCTCTTTACCTGTGACGATTGCCTCGAGGAACTGCACAATCCGCAGGATCGGCGCTATCGCTACCCGTTTATCAACTGCACCCAGTGCGGCCCGCGCTATACCCTGATTCGTGGCATGCCCTATGATCGTGCGGCGACGACCATGGCCGCCTTTAAACTCTGCGATGAGTGCCGCCGTGAGTACAGCGATCCACTCCGGCGACGCTTTCATGCCGAGCCGATTGCCTGCCCGGCATGCGGCCCTGCGCTGCAATTCACGGCCCCGGGCTGCGAGACCATCAATGGCAACGAGGCGGCACTGACGGCTTGCGTGGCCGCCCTGCAGGCCGGCCATATTGTCGCCGTGAAAGGTATCGGCGGCTATCACCTGATGTGCGATGCCCGCAACGACACGGCCATCGCACAGCTGCGCCACAGTAAACCACGACCCCACAAGCCGCTGGCGGTGATGTTCCCCGTCTTGCCGGGCAGCCCGCTGCGCTGTGTCAACTACAAGGTCTGGCTGTCGCGCGACCAGGCCGACAGGCTGCTGTCACCAGGCCGGCCCATCGTGCTGGCGCGCAAACGGCCCGGCTTTGATTTGTCCGAACTGATCGCACCCGGCCTCGACGAGATCGGGGTAATGCTGCCGTACAGTCCCCTGCATCACCTGCTACTGACAGACTTCGAGGCCCCCTTGATCGCCACCTCGGCAAACATCAGTGGTGAACCGGTACTGACCGAAAACGCCGCCGTCGAGGAACGTCTCGGCCATGTCGCCAGCGCCTTCCTGCACCATGATCGCCCCATTGAGCGGCCCGCCGATGATCCGTTGTACCGGGTCATCCATGACCGGCTACGCCCGCTGCGCCTGGGGCGCGGCAATGCGCCGCTGGAAATCACCCTGCCCGTCACCCTCGAGTCTCCGCTGCTGGCCGTGGGTGGTCATATGAAGAACACCATTGCACTGGCCTGGCAGGACCGCGTCGTGGTCTCGCCGCACATCGGCGACATGGGTACAGCGCGCAGCCTGGCGGTGTTTGAACAGACCGTGCACGACCTGCAGTCCCTTTACGGCGTCAGCGCAGCCACGGTCATCTGCGATGCCCACCCCGGTTATGCCACCAGCCGCTGGGCACAGCGCTGCGGCCTGCCGGTGCACAAGGTCTATCATCATCACGCCCATGCCGCAGCGGCCACCGCCATGGATAGCGTCACCACAGACAGCCTGGTATTTACCTGGGACGGTGTCGGTTACGGCGAGGACGGCACCCTCTGGGGCGGTGAAGCCCTGCTGGGCCGCCCCGGACACTGGCAGCGCTTCGCCACCCTGCGACCCTTCCACCTGCCCGGCGGCGATCAGGCCGGACGCGAACCCTGGCGCAGCGCGGCCGCGCTCTGCTGGGAAACGGGACACAACTGGCAGGGACTGCCCGCGTCGACGACATTGTTACAAAAGGCCTGGCAAAAGCGCATCAATTCACCGCAGACCAGCGCTGTCGGGCGGCTGTTCGATGCCGCCGCGGCCCTGACGGGATTGTGTACCCACGCCAGTTTCGAGGGACAGGGGCCCATGTTGCTGGAGGCCGCCTGTGCCGACAGCACCGACAGTACCGACAGTGCCGCGCCCGTGATACTGCCTCTGAATACGACGGCGGACGGCTTGATACAGTCAGACTGGGCCCCCCTGCTGCCGGTATTGCTGGATGCCGGCCGCGCGGTGACCGAGCGCGCCATGATCTTTCACGCCAGTCTCGCCGACACCCTGCTGCGCCAGGCCCGGCAGGCACGCGCCCGCCATGGTGTGAACCACATCGGCCTGAGCGGCGGTGTATTCCAGAACCGGGTACTGACCGAGCAGGCCTGCACGTGGCTGCAAAATGATGGCTTCCGGGTACATCTGCCCGAGGACATCCCCGTCAATGACGCCGGTCTCAGCTACGGTCAGGTGATTGAGTACGCCATGCGGCAGCACAGCAACATGTAATAATCCGATGGTTGCATAAAGCCCGGTTCGGGGTCCGATTTCGACAGGTGATATACAAGATAAAGTGCCTCCTGGTGCATTGATTCCGTAAATCTCCGGTCGCGCAGTGCTGGCTCAGTGTTACAGGAGCGCCGTCCCACCGCGCTTATTCGCGGCGAGGACACCGCTCCTACGGGAGGCTTTTGTGCAGCAACAGGGATAACTGTAGGATGGTGATACTGCATAGCACCCCATGTGCGAATCTCATTAGCGGAAAATTTATGCAACACATTATCGAAGTAGAAAACATCAAGTGCGGCGGCTGCGCCAATACCATTGTGAACAAGCTGAGCAAGCTCGATGGCGTTGCGCAGGTCAGCGTTGATATTGAAGCGGGCCGTGTCAGCGTCGATGCCGCTGATGACAGCCGTGAACAACTGGTAAAGACGCTGTTGCAAATCGGCTACCCTGAAAAAGGCACGGCAGAAGGTGTCAAGGCAGCGAAGGCCAGGGCAAAATCCTTTGTCAGCTGTGCCATCGGCAAGATCAGCTGAGTGTCAGGGTAAGTACAGGACACAGCGGCATGGAAGACACCCACATCTCGCTCGCGCACGGCAACGGCGGCCGTTTCATGCGCGAACTGATTGACGAAATCTTCGCGCGGCACCTGCACAATCCGGACCTGGATGTGCAGGCCGATGCCGTGCCGCTGGCACTGCATGGCAACGACATCATGTTCACCACCGACGGTTTCACCGTGCAGCCACTGGAGTTTCCGGGTGGCAACATCGGCTCGCTCGCGGTGCACGGCACCACCAATGACCTGGCGGTCGCGGGGGCCACCCCGAAGTATCTGAGCCTGAATGCCTTTATCGAGGAAGGCCTGGAAATCGCCGTGCTGGAGCGCATTATCAGGACCCTCGCTGACACTGCCCGTGCCATAGACGTGCAGGTGGTGGCCGGCGACACCAAGGTACTGCGCCGCGGCGAGGGTGGTGGCCTGTACCTGGCTACCACTGGCATCGGTATCCGCGGCGATCAAACACTCGGACTGGACCGCATTCGCGAGGGTGACACCCTCCTCGTCAGCGGCCCGGTGGGCGATCACGGCATTGCCGTGCTGCTGGCACGCGAGGCATTCGGTCTGCACGGTGACGTGCTCTCCGATGCCGCCAGTGTGCTACCTCTGACACAGGCAGCACTCAAGGTACCCGGGTTGCGCTTTATGCGCGATCCGACACGCGGCGGGCTGGCGACGGTCGCCCATGAACTGCAGCGGGCAACCGGCATGGGCATTACGCTCTCGCAACAGGCCATCCCGGTGCGCGACCCGGTGCAGTCGGTCTGTGACATGCTCGGCTATGACCCGATGTACCTGGCCTGTGAAGGCCGCGTCGTTGCGGTCATCGACCCCGGCGCCGCTGAACAGTTATTACAGCACTGGCAGGCATTACCACAGGGCGAAGCGGCCGCCATCATCGGCACGGTCAACGGTGCAGGTACCCATGTGCTGCTGCGCACCGAACTCGGCGGCGAACGCATCCTGGAAGAACTCGAGGATGACCCGCTGCCAAGGATCTGCTGAGCGGTGTCCCGGTCCGCTGCCAGTCACATGACAGTGTCTCGCTATCGGCTCTACCTGTTGTACCAGCCGGCACTGCTGGCACCGCCGCTGTTAAAATACAGCCTGCAGAGAAATTCCGGGGGGGAACAGTGAGTAGATTGAAGCATGCAATTAACCTGGGGCTGTTCCTGTTTGCAATCTGGGTACTGTTATCCGGTCATTACACGCCGCTGCTACTGGTACTGGGCGTCCTGTCCACCCTGCTGGTCGTATTTCTGGCGGCCCGCGCCGATCTGATCGACAGGGAAATTTATCCCATCTTGCTGAAAGCCTCGGTGCTGTTCTACTGGTTCTGGCTGGGCCGGGAAATCATCAAGTCAAATATCAATGTAGCGCGACTTATCCTGGACCCCGCCATGCCGATCAGTCCGAATGTGTTCACTGTGCGGGCATTCCAGAAAACCGAACTGGGGCGCGTCACCTATGCAAACTCGATCACGCTGGTGCCGGGCACCGTCGCCATGGATGTCGAGGAGGATGTCATCACGGTACATGCGCTGACAATGGCTGCAGCGAAAGATCTCAAGCGCGGTGACATGAATCGTCGCGTATGCCATGTGGAGGGTGTCTTTCCATGTTCATAGCCGTGTCGGCCGTGCTTCTGGTTGCCATTGCCCTGGGGCTGGTACGCGCCTTCCGCGGACCGACGCTCTATGATCGTGTTATGGCAGCCAACATGATTGGCACCCTGACCGTACTGATGGTGGCCGTGCTCGGTTTCATGGCCGAGCGTCCAGAGTTTCTGGATATTGCACTGGTTTACGTGCTGATCTCGTTCGTCAGCACCATTGCCGTACTCAGAGTGTACGCCAGTCGCGTCAGTATGCAGGGAAGCGATAGAAAATGATGCAACCGCTACTGGATGTGCTCAGCTGGATCTGCTTGCTGGGGGGCGCAATCTTTCTGCTGATCGGCGCCATTGGTGTCCTGCGATTTCCGGACTTTTATACCCGCCTGCATGCCGTCAGTGTCTGTGACACCCTCGGTGCAGGACTGGTTCTGGTTGGCCTGATATTTCAGGGCGGCCTGAGCCTGGTGACGGTGAAGCTGCTGCTGATCTTCTATTTCATGATATTCACCGGCCCGACAGCCGTTCATGCACTGGCCCAGGCCGCCCTGCAGTCGAAGCTGAAGCCGCTTGTCGATGACCACGAGCCACGGTAATGGAACACCTGATCGACATCGTGCTGCTCGGGCTGTTGATGATTACCGGGTTTGCCATTGTCCGCATGAAAAGCCTGCTGGCAGTGGCGATGCTGACCAGTATCTACAGCCTGCTGTCGGCGTCGTTATTCGTGGTGCTGGACGCCGTGGACGTGGCCCTGACCGAGGCCGCGATCGGTGCGGGCATTTCTACCATCCTGATGCTGGCAACGGTCGCACTGACCAGAGACGAGGAAAAAGCGCCACGGCACACGCCATTACTGCCGCTGGCCGTGGTCACCGTCACCGGGGCAGCACTGATCTACGGCACGCTGGACATGCCGCACTACGGTGATCCCGCGGCCCCCGTTCACCAGCATGCCGCATCGGCCTACCTGCACGACACCCCCGGGGAGATCGGCGTTCCGAATGTCGTTACCTCGGTGCTGGCGAGTTACCGCGGCTACGACACCCTCGGCGAGGTAACGGTTATTTTCACCGCCGGTGCCGGTGTGCTGGCCCTGCTCGGTTACCGCACCCGCAGGCGCAATATACAGGGACCAGGAATCAGGAAGCTGGTGGTGCTGCGCGTCATTGCCAAGCTGTTCTTTCCACTGATCCTGCTGTTTGCGCTGTATGTCCTGTTTCATGGTGATTATGGTCCCGGCGGTGGATTCCAGGCCGGCGTGATCTTTGCAACCGGCTTCATCCTCTATGCACTGGCCTTCGGACTGGGTAATGCGCAACGGGTGATCCATCACCCGTTGCTGCGCATCATGGCAGCGGTCGGGGTACTGATTTATGCCGCTGTCGGTATCGAGGGCATTCTGCTGGGCGGAAAATTCCTTGAATACGGGGTGCTCGCCGACGACCCGGTCACCGGGCAGCACCTCGGCATCATGCTCATCGAGCTGGGTGTCGGCATTACCGTTGCCGCAGTAATGCTCATTATCTATTACGGCTTTGTCAGCCGACAGGACTAGGCTGATAGCGACGGATACAGAACCAATTCAAACCGAGTAACATTTTTATTTAATCGCCACGGAATCCACGGAAGAACACGGAATAATATATGCATTACTGAAAATATTTTTGTGTTCTTCCGTGGATTCCGTGGCAACTATATTTAGCTTTATCACATTGAACCGGAATGAGAGGTTAGCTGATGACTGAACTGCTGGGGCACTATAACTACTGGATCGTCATCATCCTGATGATGACCGGCTTCTATATCGTCATCGCCCGCCCCAACCTGGTCAAGAAGGTCATCGGACTGTTCATCTTCCAGACTTCAGTCTTCATTCTTTTTATCAGCATGGCAAAGATAGAGGGCGGTACAGCGCCAATTATCGAGGAAGGCCTCAGTGTGTATTCCAACCCGCTGCCGCACGTGCTGATTCTCACTGCAATCGTAGTCAGCCTTGCGACCACGGCCCTCGGGCTTGCGCTGGTGGTCCGCATTCAGGAAGCCTACGGAACAAGCAACGAAGACGACATCCACGTGCAGGACGAGGAAGACTGAGACCGCTTACGTGCTGTTATCCAACCTTCCCGCACTGCAGGTCGTCATACCGCTGGTCTCCGCCCCGGTCTGTCTGTTGCTGCGCAACCCCCGTCATGCCTGGGCCTGTGCACTGATCATCAGCTGGCTGGTACTGGCGATGGCGCTGCTGCTGTTGCAGCAGGTCTATACCCTGGGAACGATTTCCTATGCCATCGGCGCCTGGGCCACACCGTGGGGGATCGAATACCGGATCGACATGGCCGGCGCCCTGATGATCCTGATCATTGCCACCGTCGGCGCCGTGACGATGCCATATGCCTGGCGCAACATTCAGCATGAATTACACAGGAAACACACGGGGGTTTACTACACCTGCTACCTGTTATGCCTGACCGGCCTGCTGGGTATCGTGGTCACGGGTGACGCCTTCAACCTGTTCGTGTTCCTGGAAATCTCGTCGCTGTCTTCCTATGTGTTGATCAGCCTGGGTCCCTCACGCCGTGCCCTGACCGCTGCCTACCAGTACCTGGTGATGGGCACCATCGGCGCCACCTTTATTCTGATTGGCATCGGCCTGCTGTACATGATGACCGGCACGCTCAACATGCAGGATATTTCACAGCGACTGCCTGAAGTGGCTGATACACGCACCATCCGGGTGGCCTTTGCCTTTGTCACGGTTGGCGTCAGCATCAAGCTGGCGCTGTTCCCACTGCACATCTGGCTGCCGAACGCCTATACCTATGCCCCCTCGGTGGTATCGGCTTTCATGGCCGCCACCGCGACCAAGGTCGGGGTATACGTGCTGCTGCGGTTTTTCTTCACGCTGTTCGGACTGCAGTTTTCATTTAACGCCATGCATGTCGGAGAGATCCTCATGCTGCTGGCGGTCGCCGCCATACTGATCGCCTCGCTGGTCGCCATTTTTCAGGACAATGTCAAGCGCATGCTGGCCTACTCCAGTGTGGCCCAGATCGGCTATATCATTCTGGGCATCAGCCTGGCGACCACGGCAGGCGTCAGTGCCGGCATGCTTCATCTCTTTAACCACGCCATGATCAAGGGCGCGCTGTTCATGGCCATGGGCTGTATTTTTCTGCGCCTCGGTTCTGTTGAAATTCATAACATGCACGGACTTGCAAGACAGATGCCGTGGACCATGGCGGCCTTCGTGGCGGGCGGCCTGAGCCTGATCGGCGTGCCGCTGACAGCCGGGTTCATCAGCAAATGGTATCTGGTCAACGCGGCGCTCACGGACGGCTACTGGCCGCTGGCGGTCCTTATCCTGGTGAGTTCATTGCTCGCGCTGATCTATATCTGGCGCGTGGTGGAGGCTGCCTATTTTCATCTACCCGGTGCTGACATGCACAAGGTCAGGGAGGCGCCTGCCAGCATGCTGATACCCACCTGGCTGCTTATCGGCGTTAACCTCTACGTTGGACTTGATGCCGGTCTGATCACTAATATTGCGCAGCAGGGTGCCGCCAGCCTGCTCGGACAGGCATTACAGTGAACACCGCGGGCAGCACATCGGCATGAGCCCGGAAGTGACAGTGCTGGCCTGCGTTGCCCTGCCGCTGCTGGCGCCTGCCCTGATCGCGGCATTGCGGCGCTGGCCCAATCCACGGGAAGCCGTCACCCTGCTGACGTCGGGGTGTCTCTTTCTGCTGGTGTACTCACTGCATGATGACGTCCTGCAGGGGGCCCGGCCAGCCTGCGAGTTTCCTGTGGGTCGTGACTTCGGTGTACTCGATCGGCTACATGCGCAGCCACCATGAATCGCGCCAGACCTCGTACTACAGTTACTTTGCCGTGGCACTCGGCAGCGTCATGGGTATCGCGTTTGCCGGCAACCTGTTCACGCTGTTCATTTTCTATGAACTGCTGACCCTGTCGACCTATCCGCTGGTGACCCACGCCGGCGACGATGCCGCCCGCGAGGCTGGCCGCATGTACCTCGGTTACCTGCTGGGCACCTCCGTCATGCTGCTGTTGCTGGCGTTGATCTGGACCTGGTCACTGACCGGGACCCTGGACTTTCGCAGTGGCGGCATACTCGAGGGCACGGTAACACCCGGCATCGCGAGCATCCTGCTGATACTGTTCGTGTTCGGCATCGGCAAGGCCGCGGTCATGCCATTCCACCTGTGGCTACCCGCCGCCATGGTGGCGCCGACACCGGTGAGCGCCCTGCTGCACGCCGTCGCCGTGGTCAAGGCCGGCGTGTTTACCATACTCAAGGTTGCGATCTACATATTTGGTATCGATTTCCTGGCAGAGGTCCCTGCCACCCAGTGGCTGATGTACGTGGCCGCCGCCACTATCCTGCTGGCCGCGATTGTTGCCCTGCGGCAGGACAACCTGAAATTGCGGCTGGCCTGGTCGACCATCAGCCAGTTGTCCTACATCGTACTCTGCGCATTGCTGGTTACGCCGCTCGGCATCGTGGGCGGCAGCCTGCACATCGTCATGCATGCCTTCGCCAAGATTACGCTGTTCTTCTGTGCCGGTGCCATCCTGATCACAACACACAAGACCCGTGTCAGCGAGCTGAACGGTATCGGGCGACGAATGCCCTGGACCATGGCGGCCTTTACCGTGGGTGCACTCTCGATGATCGGCGTACCACCAGCGGCCGGGTTTATCAGCAAATGGTATATCCTGCTGGGTAGCATCGAGGCCGGGCAGATGATTGCCGTGGGCGTGATTATCACGAGTACGCTCCTGAATGCCGCTTACTTCCTGCCCATTGTATATGCGGCCTTCTTCCGCGCGCCGGAGGGCAATACGGGCAATGTAAACAGTGATGCACATGCCGAGGCACCGCTGACGGTCATATTGGCAATCGCCGTGACTGCGACCGGCACACTGGCCTTGTTCTTCGTTCCTGACATACCCCTTGAGCTGGCGCAGCAACTGACTGGAGAATCCAAATGAAACAGCACTGGCTTGTCCGCCCCGGGACCATCCGTCTGTTGTGGGTCGTTTATCTGTTCACCCTGGCACTGACGATCCTGGCGGGTCTGATCACGGATCTACATGCCTGGTTCCGGCTTGACGGCAGCGTCGCCTTTAACGCGTGGTTCGGCTTTCTGGCCTGCATCGGCATGATTCTGTTCACCAAGCTGCTCGGTCATCTCCTGCAGCGCAAGGATACATATTATGATCGGGATTAGTGCCGTTCCGCCGGGCTTGCCACTGATTCTCGGTGCCTTATTGCTGCCACTGCTAGGCCCGCGGGCACGGGCTGTTCTGGTTCTGGGGCTGCCGCTGCTTGTGCTCGCCCTGGTCTGGCAGGTTCCGGATGGAACCAGCCTGCGGCTGGCCTTCCTCGACTATGAACTCGCACCCGTAACCGGGGACAGGTTAAGCCGCTTGTTCGGAACAGTCTTCGCCATCATGGCATTTGCAGGAGGACTGTTCGCCCTCAACCGCTCACGCGTTGTCGAACTCGTGGCGGCTCTCACTGGCGCTGGCAGCGCGATCGGACTTACCTTCGCGGGCGACCTGTTTACCCTGATCGTTTTCTGGGAACTCCTGGCATTGTCCTCGACACTGCTGGTGTGGTCCGCGATGACGGACCGCTCCTACGGTGCAGGCATGCGCTATTTGATAATACACCTGCTGGGTGGTGTTATACTGATGGCCGGTGTCATAGGCCATGTCGCTGACACCGGCTCGGTGGTGTTTACAGCCATGCTCCCGGACAGTCCCGCGCACTGGCTGATTCTTGCCGGTTTTCTGGTCAATGCGGGCGCGCCGCCCGTGTCGGCGTGGTTGCCGGACGCCTACCCGGAGGCATCACCAACTGGCATGGTATTCCTCTCCGCCTTTACCACCAAGAGTGCCATCTACGTACTCCTGCGGGGATTCCCCGGCGCCGAAATCCTGATCGCTATCGGCCTGTACATGATCTTCTACGGTATTGTGTACGCCTTGCTCGAGAATGACATGCGGCGCATCCTCGCATACAGCATCGTGAACCAGGTCGGCTTCATGATATGCGGTATTGGCATTGGCACCGAGATGGCCCTGAACGGTACCGCAGCACATGCCTTTACCCACATCATCTACAAGGCCCTGTTGCTCATGTCGGCAGGCTCGGTTCTGTACATGACGGGCAAACGAAAATGTACCGATCTTGGCGGTCTTTTCCGGAGCATGCCGCTGACAACGGTCTGCGGAATAATTGGCGCGCTGTCCATTTCCACGTTCCCGCTCACCTCGGGCTTCATCAGCAAATCGATGATTTCCCAGGCAGCGGCAGACCAGCAGATGGCCATACTCTGGTTCCTTCTGACCGCGGGCACCGCCGGTGTACTCCTGCATGCAGGCATCAAGTTCCCGTGGTTCGTTTTCTTCCAGAAGGACTCGGGTCTGCGCCCCCCCGATCCACCACTCAATATGCGCATGGCCATGATCCTGTTTGCGTTTCTCTGCATTGCGCTCGGAGTATGGCCGGCACCGCTGTATGCCATCCTGCCCTACCCGGTCGATTATGTGCCCTACACGTATGCGCACGTCGTCGCCAAGCTGCAACTGCTGCTTTTCTCCGGCCTTGCCTTTTTTATCATGCTGCCCTACCTGAAGCGGACGCTCACCATCACGCTAGACTGGGACTGGTTCTATCGCTGGCTCGGACCGCGCGCCATCGGCCAGGCGACGCGGGTCGTCAGCCGCTGGCATGCACACCGGCGCATTGATGTTCTGAGACACCTGGGACACCTGTTTGGCACACTGTTTCTGTATCACGGCCCCCAGGGTATCCTGGCCCGCACCTGGGCCACCGGCAGCATGGTGCTCTGGGTCGTCATCCTGCTCGGGATCTACCTGATCGCCTATTACTACTGAGCAAGCCTTGCCTCGCGGCAGGCCACAAACTTGCTACAGCACCTTCCCAGGCGCGAATCGCAGCGTCCGGATCGCCATAATTTGCGGTAAACCCGGCATCAGTTGATCCATATCAATTCATATTTCCGCAATCCGATAGAGAATCAGACGCTGACAATAGCAACACTAGCTGTAGTGACGTAATGGCCCAACACATTGTATTTGATGCCGATCTTATCAGGCGCTATGACCAGACGGGGCCGCGCTATACGTCCTATCCGACTGCGGCCCAGTTTCACGAGGGCATATCGGAAGACGACTACCGCAAGTGGGCGCGACACAGTAACGAGGACCCGATTCCGCGGCAACTGTCGTTGTATTTCCACATTCCTTTCTGCGACACGGTGTGTTTTTACTGTGCCTGCACCAAGGTGGTCACCAAAAACCACGACCGCGCCGGCACCTATCTCGGTTACCTGTGCAGGGAAATCGCCATGCAGGGCAAACTGTTCGACAGGGATCGCAGCGTCGAGCAACTGCACTGGGGGGGTGGCACACCCACCTTTCTCGATAACGATCAGATCCGTCAATTGATGGATACGACGCGTCAGCATTTCTCCCTGCTATCCGATGACAGCGGCGAGTATTCCATCGAAATCGATCCGCGTTCGGTCAATACCGACAAACTGCGCGTGCTGCGCGAGGTGGGCTTCAACCGTGTCAGCCTCGGCGTGCAGGATGTCAATCCTGAGGTGCAGAAGGCCGTCAACCGCATCCAGAGTGAAGAACTGACCCGCGGCGTGGCCGAGCAGGCGCGCACACTGGGCTTCAAGTCCATCAACATGGACCTGATGTACGGCTTGCCGTTTCAGTCAGTGGCCAGTTTTGACCAGACCCTGGAAGCGGTGATCGCGATGAACCCGAATCGCATCGCCGTCTACAACTACGCGCACCTGCCAACGCGTTTCAAGCCACAGCGCCGCATCGATGAAGCCAACCTGCCGTCACCCGATGAAAAACTCGCGCTACTGCAACACACCATTGAACACCTGACAGGCTCCGGCTATGTCTACATCGGCATGGACCACTTCGCCAAACCGGATGACGAACTCGCCATTGCGCAGGAGAATGGCACCCTGCAACGAAACTTCCAGGGCTACTCGACCCACATGGACTGTGACCTGATCAGCATGGGAATGTCGTCTATCGGACATGTCTGCGACAATTTCAGCCAGAACGTGCGCAACATGGACCGCTACTATGAACTGCTGGATGCCGGCAGGCTGCCACTTGACCGGGGCATCGAGCTGGAACCCGATGACCTGCTGCGCGGCGAAATCATCACCCGCCTGATGTGCAATTTCATGCTCGACAAGAGGGCCGTGGAAAAGAAGTGGCACTTCGAATTCGACACTCACTTTGCGCCCGAACTGGAAGACTTGCGTAAGATGCAGGCGGACGGCCTGTTGCTGATAGAGGATGAAAGGCTGCAGGTATTAC
>CAMYIO010000042.1:0-10908 GCA_947258515.1 uncultured Ectothiorhodospiraceae bacterium | reverse complement strand
GCGGCGAGACGCCGCTCCTACGGTACCGTAGGTTGGGCACTTCACTTTGTTCCTTTGCTCAACCTACCAGTCCGGGGCAGTTGCTGGCCTGACGAGGCGACCTCAAATCGCGCCGGGGACGGCGCTCCTACAAGTTTTTCATCCAGAGCAATTTTGCAATCATCTCGCAGGTAGCGGAATCAGGGTTTTCATGACACTCACGCAGAGCTGGAATCGGTATTCACTACATTGCCTATAACGGCAGACAGCGTACCAATAACCAGAAAGACAACAAACCCGAAGTCTATGTCAGCTGCATTTCCGAAACCATTTCTCAGCATCATGAGGATGGCTAAGAGGTAGGCACCTGCAGCGATGAACCCTGGAATTTTCTGTGTCATTGCATGCCTCCCGGCCAGTAAACGCGCAAAATTTGATGAGTACCGTGCACCAAAAGCTTCTGTAATTGTATCGCCTTGTTACAGTTTTTCTTCAGCATCCTGGCAATGGGATGACATTTTACTGAACAGCGTCTACAGTGAATGATAATAACAAGTTGCTACATCACCTCGATCAAGAACGCGGAAAGTGCTGAAGGGGGCCGTATAGTGCTACGTTTGCTGTCGATGATTGTCGCCGTCGCCACACCTTGCATCATTGGTGCGGGGGAGTCTGATCCCGGCCAGCCAGGACAGCGCTACCCCGAAGCCCCCGAATTCACGGTCCAGCCGCGCAAAGACAAACCGAAATTCGATGACTGTTCGCGTTGCCACGAGGAAGGGGATACTGATCCTGAACCCCGCCGACTGAAGACACGCCATGTACGCGAAATTGATCATGGCGGCAACCGCTTCTGGTGCCTGACCTGCCATGACGGCGACAACATCGATTATCTACGCACCTCAAGTAACGAGAATGTCGATTTCGACGAGTCTTACCTCATTTGCGGTTCCTGCCATGCCGATCGTCAAAAAGACTGGTATTTCGGCGGCCATGGGAAGCGGGTAAGCGGCTGGCAGGATGAACGGGTCATCCTCGCCTGTACGGAATGCCACGATCCCCACAAACCGGCCGTGAAACCACGGCAACCCAGGCCTCAGCCACCTGTCCGCATTGGCCTGGAAAGACAGGAAAATCACCCACCCGCGACATCCCGTGCGTGGAACCGCTAGCTGAGAACGTCAAGGAGCAAGCACCGTGGCCAGAGACAAATACACCAAAAAAATGCCTGATGCTGTTGATTATTACCGCCGCTCATTCCTTAAACGTCTTGGAGTAACGACCGCCGCGGCTGTTGGTGCCACCTACGCCCATGGCGCGTGGGGCGGCAAGTCACTGGCAGATGCATTTTCCGATTTTTTCCAGCAGCACTACCAGCGGATGACGGCGGAGGAACTGCAGGAGACACTGAGCAGAATAGAGCGCAAGGCGCAACAGCAATACGGTACCGGGATCACCTGTACCGATACGCCGCCACTGGAAGGCGTAGTCTTCGGTTACGCCATCAATATATCGAAGTGCAAGGGTTATCGTGATTGTGTTGAGGCCTGTGCAGAAGAAAACAATTTGCCATCGGATATTCGCTATATCCATGTACTGGAAATGGATGAAGGCAGCATGAACCTGGAGTTGGCGGACCGCTACTACGAGCATGAAACGGTTCCTGTGGAAGGGAAATACTACCTGCCTGTCCAATGCATGCAATGCGACAATCCACCCTGCGTCAAGGCGTGTCCGGTTGAGGCCACCTGGATGGACTCTGATGGTATCGTCGTGGTTGACTACGACTGGTGTATCGGATGCCGTTACTGTATGGCAGCCTGCCCCTACTCGGCACGTTTTTTCAACTGGACCCGACCTGACCTCCCGGCCGACAGGATCAACCCGGATACCAACTATATTGGTAACCGGCCGCGGCCCGTCGGTGTCGTGGAGAAATGCCACTTCTGTACCCAGCGCACCCGCAAGGGGCGACAGCCCGCCTGCCAGGAGGCCTGTCCAACGGGCGCGCGCATCTTCGGCAATCTGCTGGACCCGAACAGCGAGATCCGTTATGTGCTGGAAAACAAGGCGGTGTTTCGTCTCAAGGAAGACCTGGGTACGGAACCGAAGTTCTGGTACTTCAGTGACCGATGAACCCGTCAGTATCACCCTGAAGGAGTACTAGTGTATGGCCTTGCTACTGTTTTTCCGTGATGCCTTCAGAGAGCTGTTCCGGGGCTCGCTGCTCTATTGGGCGTGGATAGTATTCCTGTGGGCGATCATTGCCCTGGGCGGCTGGAGTTATATCGGACAGCTCAATAACGGACTTGTTGTCACCAATATGAGCAACCAGGTCTCCTGGGGCTTCTACATCTCGAACTTCACCTTTCTGGTCGGCGTTGCCGCCGCCGCGGTCATGCTGGTGATCCCGGCCTATATCTTCGACCGCAAGGACATCCGTGACGTCGTCCTGCTGGGGGATACCATGGCCGTGACTGCGGTGATGATGGCCATGCTGTTCGTCATCGTCGACATCGGCAGGCCAGACCGGATCTGGCATATGATTCCGTTAATCGGCCGCTTCAATTTTCCCGTCTCTCTGCTGGCCTGGGATGTTATCGTACTGAGCGGTTACCTCCTGCTCAACCTGGGCATCTCCTTCTACCTGCTCTTCAGTCACTACCAGGGACGGGAAGTAAAACTGAAGACGTATCTACCCTTCATTATGCTCGCCATCTTCTGGGCCATATCGATCCACACGGTCACGGCCTTTCTGTACTCCGCAAATACGGGCCGGCCCTTCTGGCACAATGCACTGCTGGCACCACGCTTCATAGCCTCGGCGTTCTGTTCCGGTCCGGCGCTTGCCATCATCATCCTGCAGCTGGTTCGCAAGCTCGTCGGCTACCCGGTCCGGCAGAGTGCAATCGACACCCTGCGCGTCACCATGACAGTGGCATTGCAGATTACGCTGTTTTTTGTCATCGCCGACCTGTTTACAGATTTTTACTTCGAAGGCGCCCACTCTGCCTCGTCTCGCTATCTGTTCTTCGGTCTGCACGGGGCTGCAAAACTGACACCCTGGATCTGGAGCGCACTGGCATTGCTTGTGATTGCCGTGACCATCCTGATGATCCGTACCCTGCGGCGAAATCCGGTGCTGTTCAATATTGCCTGCGTAATGACAGTGATCGGCGTCTGGATCGAGAAAGGCATGGGACTGGTCATCCCCGGATACATCCCGACACCCCTTGGAGAAATATTCGAATACCTGCCGAACGCAACCGAGGTCAGGATTAGCCTGGCAATCCTGGCCATCGGCCTGCTGACTTTTACCCTGCTCGCCAAGGTGGGTATGGCGATAGAGAGGGGCCAGGTGCGTCTGCGTGACGACATCGAGGAAGAACTGGCGGGCCTGACCAACGAGGAGGAAAGCGAATCCCTTAAAACACCGACGTGACTTCATTGCGTCGAATGAAGCGGGCACTGGAAAGGATGATCAGGTTTTCTTGATACCCTTTGCAGCTTTCAGGTCGGTACCGCGTACATTCGCCTTGCGCAGGTCGGTACCGTGCATGTCTGCCTTGCTGACATTCGCCTTGGTCAGACGCGAGTTGCGCAGGTTCGCGCCACTCAGATTGGCACCACTCAGGTTCACCTTGCGCAGATCGGCACCGTGAAGATTGGCCTTGCGCAAATCGGCGCCGTGAAGATTGGCCTTGCGCAACTTTGCCTTGCGCAAATCGACCTTGCGCAGATTCGCCTTGCCCAGGTGCGCCCCGCACAAATCGGCATTTTTCAGGCCCGCACCCACAAGCCGTACCTTGACAAGGTTTGCATCACTCAGATCCACGTCATCAAGATAAGCACCGGTCAGGTCCGCTTCGCAAAGGTTCGCCGTCTCCAGAACCGCTTTGCGGAAATCCGTGGAGCGAAGATTCGCCTTCGACAGAACGGCATCGGTAAGGTCCGCGCCGCGCACATCCGCCTCCCGGAGGTCTGCACCCGCAAGACAAGTGCCGCGTAAATCCGCGTCGCGAAGATTGACAAACTTCAGGCTCGCCTCACGCAAGTCCGCGCCGTGCAGATCCAAACCGCTGAGGTCCAGCTTATCCAGCTCGGCACCGCCAAGTTGCGGTATCACGTCCGGATTGTTTTTCCGCCATTCGTGCCAGACACCGTTACCCTGTTCAAGAACAGCGATATGTTCCTGATTGGCCATCGCGGCATTTTCCCTTGGGAGATCCGTCTGTCCGGCGGTTATATCCTGATCGCTTGTCACATCCTGTTCGATTGTCATATTGCGCTACCTTCCTGTTCCTGCGAAACACTACCCGTCCTGATCTATTGACCAAATAAAACAGCTCAGCCCGGTCACTTGACTGAATAGCAGTATTCGTCTTTACCCGGACAAATCCACCCGTCCCTGCTGAAGTAAAGATTATCGCCTGAATACTGACACTTAGCTAGCATTGTTACCGACAGCGACCTTTCCAACCTTTTAGTCAGCACCTACACTTCAGATTAGTTTAATCTTTGAAAAACGCGACCCGTGCACTATTCTGATTCGACGCAGCTGCCCTACCCCTGCCGACAGGTATTCGACCTGGTCGCTGACATCGAGCGCTACCCGGAGTTTCTGCCCGGCTGGAAACAGGCACGTATACTTGACAGGAACGACAATCGCCTCCTGGTTGAACAGCAGCTGCAGGCAGGCCCGGCCGTATTTCGCTTTCATTCCACGGCACTGCTGGAACCCTGTTCCGGGATTCATATAACCGCGAACGATGGTCCTTTTCACGACCTGCATATCGACTGGTGCTTTACCCCGGACACCGACGACCAGTGCAGGATCACGGTCGAACTGAAGCTGGACATGAAACCGGGGCTCATGAACGGCGCACTGCAGCTATTGCTTGGAGCCGGCAGCAGCGAGTTACTGCCATCGTTCGAACGGCGCGCCCGGATGCTGTTTTCGCAAAACTGAGACAGGACTCCGCCTACCGGCAAGCCGCAGGCGATATCGTTCAGTGGCTTTGCAAGCTTTGCAGGTGGTTACCCGCGAAACAATCAGCCCGCTTTTTTGTCCAGGATATAGCTCAGGATAAGCAGCGTCGGCGGCCAGTGGCCAACGTAAATCCCCCAGCGCTCGCGATGCGCCTCCTCCATGACCGCCCGAAGCCCGGGATCGGAGATACCGGCCATGACTTCTCTGCCGACCTCCGGGGCAATGAACCACGCCATCCAGGAGAGGGGGATAGAGATGATGCCGAACCAGAACAATAATTGAGCCAGTTTTTTCACGATTCTACTCCCGTATAGACGGTAACCGGCGGATGCCCGTTCCGTACCACGGAGCATAGTATCACTGCGTGGATTAACTCAAGTGCGCAGGCCCGTGAACGCGGGTCTATATACCTCATATCACATTCACTACAAGGCTTGCGACAATCACCGCGGTCGATGGTAACAGGATGCGCCTGGGATTCGGTTGCGCCCTCCACAGAAGCACAATCGCGGCAAGGCCGATCACTGCAAAGACAGTTTTCGTCGCGGCACGGGGGTCACCCAGACTGATACCAATTCCGGTACTGACAAGAAACAGAACGGCAAGCCAGCGTGCAGATTGATAGGTGCGAAGTGCGCCATAACGCACTGCAAAGGATTGTTTCCCGGCAGCTCGATCGGTTTCGATCTGCGGTGGTTGGTGTGACAACAGCAGCGCCATCGCCAGCGCAGCAAAGGCCAGTGCCCCGAAGCCCGTCGCTGGCTGTATCGTGAGGCCAGCCAGCAGCCACAGGCAGGTGAATACACCGGGTCCATAACACAGGCCGGTGACCCACTCACCCAGAAAGGTGTACGACAACGGCCGAGGCCCTGCGTTGTAGAGATAGCCCAGTACAACCATGGGTGACGCGATGGCCAGTATCCAGAGTCTGTCGGACCAGAGCAGCAATCCTGTGCCCAGCAACGTTCCGGCCAGTGCACTGATCAGCCCGTGTAGCGAGGCAATGCGGGTGTCTTCACCATGCACCCTGACCCAGGAGTCGAACTTTTTGACATCCGCGCCCAGACGCCAGTCGCTGACGTCATTGAGGAGGTTGATCGCATGCTGGAGCATGACAACGGCAAGCGTGCCCAGTGCCAAACCCTCAAGCCAGAGTGGAGAATCTCCTGCGATCAACAAGACGCCGAGACCGGGCAGCACCGATACCAGGTAGATGGGGGGATTAAGTGCCCCCCACCACCCGGCTTGCTGTTCCGCTGATGCGAACGCCTGCAAGCGAGAAAGGGCTTACTTGTTCAGGCGGATGCAGTAGCCATTGCGCCAGAGTGGAAATCACTTAACGCGGCTTTGAACCAGTTCGCATGCTCATGCTCGGAATCGATCACCTTCTGGTAAACCGCTGCCGCCCTGTTATTGCCGTCGCTCAGCGCCTGATCACGGAAACGCGGATAGATGTCGATGTATTCGCGCTCCTCTACCCGGATAGCGACACTCAGCGCCTTTTCAACCACGCCGTCCGGATTCATCGCGATCAGTTCATCACAGTTGGCACGGATGGTATTGAGTGCATCGATCGCACGCTGGGTATCCTCTCCACGCTTTGGAACACCAATGTCATCATAAAGAGCGCGCAGCCACACGGCATGCAGCTTTTCCTCACCGGCAACCTTGCGGAACAGCGTGGCCAGCTGAGGATAGCCCGCCTGACTGGCCCAGCGGGCAAATTCCGGATACATGATCTGGTTCTCGTACTCTTCTACATCAACAAATGATTCCGCGGTTTTATCTGCTTGCTGGAACTGTTGAGCCGCCGCGAAGCACTGGAATATCATTTCTTCGCTAATGTCCTGTGTTTCCATATCCCACCCCCCGGTTGTATAAATAACTGAATGGTTTGCCAGCCTTTCACAATCAGGGTCGGGCCCGATTGCGATTGGCGAGATCGCGCTTAATCGTAGTGCAATCCAGTCACAAAGAAAACATTTTAAATTGTATAGCGACGGGTGAAGCCTGTGCCCTTCGATTAACCGGGTGTAGCCTGGCTGTGTGCAAGGTATTTGACCACTAGCTGCGGATAGACCGCGCTCCTGCCCGTTGTTATGTCATCGATGTGAGTCAGCCTCACAATCTCGCGCGACGCAACCCTCTACCATGGCGCGCAGCCGTGCAATATCCACCAGCACCACCTGGCGGCGATTGACCGTCAACAGCTTGTCTTTCTGGAACTGTGCAAACAGGCGGCTTACCGTCTCGATGGCCAGTCCCAGGTAGTTGCCGATGTCCTGGCGCGACATCGGCAGATTGAAGGCAGTGGCAGACAGACCCCGGGACGTGTAGCGGGATGACAGGCTGAGTAAAAAGGCTGCCAAACGCTCCTCCGCGGTGCGTTTGCCCAGTAGCAACAACATTCCCTGGTCGGTACTGATCTCCTTGCTGACCACGCGCATCAACTGGCGATTGAGACCGGCCAGTGAAGTGCACAGATCCTCAAGGCGTTCGTAGGGCAGTTCACAGACACTCGCCGTCTCCAGCACGATCGAACTGCTTGCATAGGTCCCGTCATGCATGCCGTCGAGACCGACCAGTTCACCCGGCAGGGTAAAACCGAGCACCTGTTCATCTCCGTTTTCCGTCGTACAGTAAGTCTTCAGGGCACCGGAGCGAACCGCAAACAGGGAACGGCTCTGATCGCCGGCACGAAAGATGTGCTGCCTGGGTTGGTAGGGATGCTGGCGTTTAACGATCTTGTCGAGTTCCTCGATGTCGCTACCACTCAAGCCGTGCGGCAGGCACAGCTCTGACAAGCTGCAGTTGCTGCAGGATATCTTGATATCAGCGATTTTCAGCGTTTCGCTTTTGGCCGGCATTCTTGACAACCGTGATTGACAACGAATTTTGTAATAATTTTTCTATAACATTACAACAAGTTATAAACTAACACACCTCGCTGCGGCCGGACACAGTATCATTCCGCACCTGATAACCACAAGCCACCAGGATATCCTGTTGTATTCATTAGCAAAACAAAGACTCACCGCGCTGGTCGGGAATGGCCGGGCAACACTTCTGAAAAGTGGCCTCACCGGGCTGGAGAAAGAAAGCCTGCGGGTTGCAGCAGATGGCGGCATTGCGCAAACGCCGCATCCCGTGGCCCTTGGTGCGGCGTTGACACACCCCTGGATCACGACCGACTACTCCGAGGCCTTGCTGGAGTTTATTACACCACCGCTGGAAACTGCGGCAGCAGCACTGGACTACCTGCGTGACCTGCAGCATTTCGTCTACCTGCAGCTTGACGGGGAACTGCTGTGGTCCTCGAGCATGCCGTGCGTGGTCGCAGGCGGCGCCAGCATCCCCATCGCCCGGTATGGCACCTCCAACAGCGGCCTGATGAAGACCGTCTACCGGCGCGGCCTCGGCTACCGTTACGGACGTGTCATGCAGGTCATTGCCGGAGTGCATTACAACTACTCCTTTACCACGGACTTCTGGCTGGCCTATCAGCAACTTGAGGGTGACACACAGCCACTACAGGCGTTTATATCCGAACATTACTTTGCACTGGTACGCAACCTGCAACGCTTCGGCTGGCTGATTCCCTACCTGTTCGGTACCTCGCCGGCGGTATGCAAGTCGTTCCTCGCCGGCAAACAGACAACACTGCAGGAATTCAACGAAAACACCTATTACAGCCCGCATGCCACCTCGCTGCGCATGTGTGATATCGGTTACCAGAACAGCCTGGAAAACGAGGTCGGCTTCAAGGCCAACTACGACAGCCTCGACACCTATGTCGCAAGCCTGACCAGGGCGATCGAAACACCCTCGCCACGCTTCGAGATGATCGGGGTAAAGGTCGATGGCATTTACCGGCAACTGAACTCCAACATGCTGCAAATTGAAAACGAGTATTACAGTTCCGTGCGGCCCAAGCAGGTGCCGGAGTTTAACGAGAAACCGAGTCTGGCACTGCAACGGCGCGGGGTACGTTATGTCGAGTTGCGTTCTCTGGATATCAATGTTTTCGATCCACGCGGTATCAGCGAGACACAATGCCGCTTTATAGAAACCTTCATGGCTTTCTGCCAGCTGCAGGACAGCCCGGTCATCAGCGACCTGGAGCGCAAGGAGATTGACTACAACCTGGATGCCGTGGCGTACCGCGGCCGTGAACCCGGCTTGTTGTTGCAACACAACGGCGGCACGCTGCCACTGCAACACTGGGCCGGCAAACTATGCGCCGCGATGCAGCCATTTGCCGCGGTCCTCGACGAGAACGAGCACGGCACGCCTTACCAGCAGGCCCTGCAGGACCAACGGGCAGCCATTGCCGATCCCGGCAAAACGCTGTCGGCGCAGGTGCTTGCGGCCATGCGCAAACATGGCGAGGGATATTTCCACTTTGCAAAGCGCATGTCAAAACAGCACCAGCGGTATTTTCTCGCTCTCGAGGAGGACGCGGCGCAATTCAAGGTCTTCAGCGAGACTGTCAGGCAATCACTGCAGCAACAAAGCACAATGGAGGCCGCCAACCATGAATCCTTCGATGATTACCTGAAGAACTACTTCGCACAAACACTATAGTTAATACTGCGGGCACCTGCAGGAGCGCATCAATCCGCCGACAGTGTTTTTCCATTACCCCGCCAGTACGAAGCCGACTCCAGCGAGATAGAATACGGCCGGGTACTGCCAGCGCCGCGGTCTCCTGAGCAGGGCTTCCAGCAGCAACGTCAGGACGACACCCATCACCATGTACAGTGGCACGACCTGCACCGAGGTATAGTGACGCATGTCATCCGGCAGGTAGTAGAAATAGAAGGTCCCGTAGAACAGCAGAAAAAAACCGTTCGCGAGAATCTCCAGCAGGGGACCATCGACACCGGACAGCAGGCCTTTCAGCCATTGCGGACGAATAGTGATCGCATTTTGCCGCAGCACCTGGTGAAAGAAATACACGTAATAACCGTACACCGGCCAGATAATAAAATTCAGCATGGAGGTGTAGCCATCGTGGACGGGCCATACCCGGTACTGCCACAAGCGTTCGCCCATCACCAGGTAATACAGTTTCCCCAGGTAGACCTCGCAGACGACTGCCACCAGGAAGGCAACCGCCATGGAAAGTGTCAGCTGGTAGGCGTCGATGCGTATCCATTGGCGTGTCAGCAGTGAACCCAGCAGGTAGAACAGGGTAACGCCAACCAGCGCCCCGGACAGACCCTGCAGGATCAACAGGCCGGTGTGGGGCAGTAACATCTAGGGAAGCACTGATTAATTCGCAATTTCCTGGTATTCATGTCTTGCACTGTCTGCAGGGTACGCCGTGCACACCATGTATCAACCGCTTGCATGTTCTTTTCGGTGCGCACGGTACACCCTGCAAAGGTGGGTTGGTTATATTAATCAGAGATCCCCTAGATATGCGAGACCAGCTTTGCCTCCGGCACGTGTTCCTGGATGGCACTGGCGATCTCGAAGCGAATGCCATTGATGGGCCGGATCGAGACCCACAGCAGGTTCAGCTTCAGATTGAATTCAGCAAACACGACTGCATCCCTGAAGTGCGTCAGCACGATATGCATATCCTGGATAGTACTGTCGACAAGGTGTTTCGGCTTGTCGCGCAGGCCGGGGACCAGCATCATGAAATCACTCAGCGGTTTGCCGTTTTCATCGTGTGACGGTGCGCGTTTGCGCAGCGGCTCTGCACGGGTATCGAATTGCACGGAAAGTCTTGGCAGTGCCATTATCGTCACCCTGTGGCTGGCTTTCGTTAATAATAGCCGAAATCCACGGCATCAACATGCACAGCATAATTCGCCAAAAAACACTGTCAAAACAAACAGATTGGCAGACTATAAGTCCTGATACGAGCGGATAAAGACAGATATAATGGCCACGGAATCCACGGAAGAACACGAAAAGATAAATACATT
>CAMYIO010000041.1 GCA_947258515.1 uncultured Ectothiorhodospiraceae bacterium | reverse complement strand
AGTCCAGGATGTCCTGCAAATCAGCGGTCTTTATTTGCACTGCAATATCGAGATCAGCTGTCTCGCGCGGGTTGATGATCCTGCCCTCGGCGTGGATGACAGCATGCAATATGTCAAAGTGAAAATTAAAAGGATAAGGCCGGTCAGTCGTCAGCAGGGTCGCGAGTGCGCCGGACTCACCCTCGAGCCTGAAGGCTGTTCCGTCGATCGCGCCGGCACCTGTGATTGAAAATACTTCTTCACCCGGTTTGCCCTCTTTTTGCAGTGAATCCAGCTTGACCTGTAACGGTTTTGTTTCACCCGGCTTTGAATAGTTAACAACGAAATTTTCAACAGACAGCGTGCCGATGACCGGTGCTTTTATGTCAACTGGTTCAAACGGTTCATCGTCTTCATCCTCTTCCGGCTGTTGCCTGATAGTGACGATGCTGTCCTTGATAATAAACCTGCGCACAATCACGTAGTTTGACCACAGCGACGGGATATCGACCTGTATGTCTATTTCAGCCGCGCTCAGCTCGAAGTCATCAGCAGCGGTTTTGAAGTAGATATCCGATACCTTGACTGACGGGGACAGCGACAGATCGATTTCAAGTGGACCGTTGATCTCCAACTGGTTGTCGGTAGTCCGGTTGACGACATGGACCAGTGCCTCACGGAATTCATCCTGGTTAAACAGGAAGGCCAGCGTCACGCCCATTGCCATTATGACAATGATCAGACTGGCCAGACCAATGAGCAGATATTTAAGCCAACGCATGATGGTAGTTTAGCCAATAATTGTATTTTTTGCGCAGCAACTACTTTGAAAGCTCAATCGCGGCGAGGACGCCGCTCCTACAAGTGTAACTGCTTGTGTAGGAGCGCCGTCCCCGGCGCGATTGTTTTTTTCACGCCGCGTATCGCGGCGAGGACGTCAAATCCCCAAGTGCATCGATTGTGGTAGGAGCGCCGCGCCGCACCGGCGCGATTAACGTTCAAAACTGAACTGAATCTGCGCGGATGAGTGTTCCACGCTCGTGATGGTGCTGACACTCCAACGCCGTGAGAACTCGTAACGTACCTCGAATTCGTTAATCGCGTTGTACAAGCCGGTTCGGTAACGTACATAGAGTTGCGGTGACAGATAGGTACCCAGTACCATGGAGGCCTCTTGAAGCGTTGCACCGCTTTCCACGCCAAATTCCTCCAGCCCCATCGAGGTTCCCAGAATACCGGTCAGCATATTGCCACCGGCGACCAGTCCGGCATCCGTCATGCTGCCCTCGCCCTGCCCGATCCCGGACTGTGGTTTGCCGAATGCGATATAGGAAATGATGTCGGATTCGGGCATGGTCGGATCTGAATACAGGGTTATTTCCGGGACCTTCAGGGTACCCTTTGCGCGTATTCCCGCAGTCACATTATCAACCCGGCGGCTGGCCTCAAAATCCAGTCCGGGATTGTCGACCGGTCCGCCGCTGAACAGCAGCCGACCACGGCTAATATCAAGCCGGCGGCCGTAGACTTCATAGCTGCCACGTTCTATGGAAAGTTTGCCCTGCGCCGTAGTTGCCTGCCCCGGTCTGTCCAGCAGATCGACCGAGCCGAGCAGGTCGCCCTGTAAGCCAAGACCCCTGATATCCACATCATCCCCCAGCGACAGACGGATGTCGCTCGACACCTGCCAGCGCTCAGCAGGCTCGGTTCTGGTGTCCTGTTGGACTTCGATGATGATGACGTCGCTGGAAACCCCACTGCGAGTGCTCACATCCTGTGGACGCAGGCGGGCAAAGGGTACGTGCACTTCACCGCTCAGCTGCAATTTCGGCGGCGTGATGCTGGCGTGCAGGTCCGGCGACACCTTGATGATGGCCTCGGGCAAATGCATGATTTCGAAATCGCTGCCCTGCAGGCTTACCTTGGCCTCCCAGTGCGCGATGTCAACGATGTTCACATCGCCGTTGAGTTGCACACTGCCCTCACCCGAATCAGCGCTGCCGGTTATCACCAGCCCATCCGCCTTGCTCTGCAGCTGCAGGTCAAGATTGGTCAGACGGATACCCAGGTCATCAATTTCAAAGGTACTGTCAGTGATGCTGGCACTGCCGGACAGCCGCGGCTGGCCCAGGGTGCCCTTTCCCTCGAAATCCAGTACCACCGTGCCCTCGTAGCTGCCGACCTCATCCAGCAGGTATTCCACAAACAGCAGATCATGCAGCTCTCCGCTGAAACCCAGATCCAAAGGCTGTTCCTCCCAGGGAGTAATGCCCGGCTGGTAACCCGGCAGGTGCAGGTTGGCGCGCAGGTAATCCGCGTCGCTGATATCCAGCACGGCATTGCCTGTTATCCCCTTGTCATTTAGCAAGGCACGCAGCATGCCCTGCCTGATATGCGAATCCGACGGCGCGATAGGATCATCATAACTGACACTGCCGGCACCGAGATTGACCAGCAGGTCAGCAAAGGTGACGTTGCCGGCCTCCACTGTCACAGCCAGCGTGGCATCCACCAGGCTGGTGAATGACAGCGGTGAGCCGCTCAGTGCACCCAGTGTCGCCAGTGGAAAATTGCTGAGTTGTACGTGGGGTGATAACTGTTTTTCCGGGTTGCCCTGCGCCTTCATACACAGCCGGGCACTGTCCTGCTGCCAGCATGTTTCCGGGAGCAGCACGCGCTGCGCCCCCAGTTCTGCCTTGACGGGCTTTTGCAGTGACCAGGCCCCCGTTCCGGGATACTGCCAGTCCGCAGTGAGGATCTCGCCCTGCCAGAAGTGATCAAGCCAGTCTCCTGCGAGCTGCAGGTCAATGGCGGTCTCCTTGCCACTTGCGGCCAGTGTCAGTTGGTGGCTGTGAACTGAACCGGCAAACTCCAGGGTGGCATCTGCGTAGCGCTGACCGGCCAGTTCCACAGTCTGCATCTTTATCGTGGCAGACTGCCGCGCCGATTCCGACCACTGCAGTTGCACCTCGCCTGCAAGTGCATCGATTATCAGCGAGGGCCCTGCCAATTGCTGAGCGGTGACGGTTGCAGCAAGCTGTGGCTGATCACGTTTGCCCTGAATTCGGCCCGACAGTGAAAAGGCACCTTGCCAGCCGGGCAACAGCGCTTCCAGATCGGGCAGCGTGGCCTCTGCAGTAATATCCCAGGATTTCTCGATGCTGCCACTTGCCGTGATGCGGTTGTCTGCGGATGTGAGGTTTAATTGCTGTATGTCCAGCCGCTCGTTAGCCAGCTTGACGTCGATCTGTCCGGCAACCGGGTAGCCTCGCAGATCACCCTGCAAATGCTGGAGTTGCAGCGCTACTTGCCTGTCGCTATCTAGCAGGCGACCGTTGCTGGCCAGTTGCGTGGTCAGCTGGCCGGGCCATTCCGGCCAGTGTTTGCCCGGATTGATCTGCTGCAGGTCCAGCGCGAGTTGCCAGCCAAGGCCCTGTTGCCAGTCGATTGTGCCGTTACCGGTAATGCTGCCGTCCAGTATCTGTCCGTCCAGATGGCTGATCGACAGACCGTCAAGACTGCCATCCGCCGTAAACTGCCAGTGCCCGGCCGGTATATCTGTCCCTGACAGGCTCGATTCACCCTGCAGGCTATAGGCGTCTAACAGGCCGGTCAGTCTTGCCTGCCCGGCAGCCGACACCGCGATGTCAGCACCTGTGCCGATACGCCAGTCAAGCTGCAGGTCACTGGGCAATTGCGGTTGCAGTCCAAAGCGACCGGCAAGTCCTGCCTGGTAACCGTCCGCAAGCAATTCAAATGAATTGATATGCAGTTGCCGGCCTTTGATGCGGGCAGACAGGGCGATGCGTTCGAAACGGATGGCCTCTTCGCTGAGGCCGGCAATGCTGAGTGACTCAATAGCCGACTCGGTCAGTGTGATATCGATGGGCAGATCAATGTCCACAGAAAAGCTGCCACCCTCAGTGGCACTGGATGGCGCAATGGCGACGGTGACTGACTCTGCAGTCAGGCGATTGACCCTGAGTTCGCCAGAGAACAGTGCCAGCGGAGACCAGTCCAGCCGGGCCTGCTTGAGACTGTAGACATCCGCGCCGACCTGGATGTGCAGATCCGTCACATCAATCACAGAGACCAGGCGGCCACCCAGTCGACCGATTTGCACCTGCTCACCAAACTGCGACTGCAGTACCCGCCCGGCGAACTGCAGCCCGCTCTCTGTGCCGGAAATGAAATACACCAGACCGGCCAGCAGCACGACAAGCAACAGCAACACGGCAAGCAGTTTTCTGATGAACTTCAGCAGGGACATGGTCAGAAGTCCGGACCAAAAGTGATGTGCAAGCGCAGGGGGTTACCGGCTTCACTGAGGGCCGCGGCCACATCGACGCGCACCATGCCCACCGGCGACGCCCAGCGAATACCGACACCGGCGCCACTGGATGCATCGATCGGTGAATCGCTGAAGGCACTACCGATATCATAGAATGCCGCCAGGTACCACTTTCCGTAGACGTTATAGTCGTACTCGACACTGCCCACGAGCAGGTACTTGCCGCCAATCAGATCGCCGTCCTCGTTCTCGGGGGCCAGTGATTTATATTCATAACCACGCACGCTGTTATCACCACCCGTGAAGAAGCGGTTGGTGGCCGGCAGACTTTCGAAATTCCCGGTCGCGGTTGCTCCGGCATCCGCGCGCATGACCAGGCGCCCCTGTTTGCCAAACGCCCGCACCAGTTTTCCGCGCATAATACCCTGCAGGAAGGTGGCGTCAGATAGCAGCGCCTCGGCAGAACCCGAAGTTTCCAGTTCAACCCGGTAACCGTCAGTTGCAATCAGGCGGTTATCCGCCCTGACCAGCGTCCAGGTCGCCTGTGGTATCAGCAGGTTCGATATGCCGTCACTGTCCGCGAGGTCATCTATCTCATGCTTGTATCCCAGCGCCAATACCTGGCGCCAGTCCCCACGACTGAAATTATGGCTGACGCGCAGCTCGGTGACTTCACTCTTGACATCCGTGGTGTCCTCTTTGCGGAAACTGCCCCTGATTTCCAGTACATCGGTGCGCGGTTTGGACAGCGGGATGGCATAGGTGGTACTGATATCCTGACGTACACTCGAAACATTGGTCTCGGCACTGAGGCGGTGACCATAATGGTTGATTCTGCGATGTAACCAGCCGAGCGAACCCTGCGGGCCGAAGTTGGTCGAGTATCCCAGTCCAAAGGTATATTTCTGGCGTTTGTTCGCTGTCAGGATAATGTCTATCGGAACCTGATTGCTGTCATCGAGGGCTGGTTGCGGTACCATGTTGACAAAGGAAAAATAGCCGCTGTCGACCAGGCCACGCTGCAATTCGAGCAACCTTGACGCAGACCAGATATCACCGGTCTTGAATGGGATATAGCGACGCAGTAGTTCTTCATTCATATCGCCCCCCTCGAATCGCACCGGACCAAAGAAGGCCTGGTTACCGGTATCCAGGTGCAGAAAAATACCGGCCTGGTTTTTTTCTCGATAGACCCTGACCTCGCTGCGCAGATAACGCGCATCCCGGTAGCCATTATTAAGCACCGCTGCGCGGAACCGGGTTTTTGCCAGTTCATAATCGGCGTGTACCAGTTGTTCGCCGACCTTTACGGGGAGTGACTTCGCCATCCCGGTAACGGCCGGATCATCCTTGCCGGCACCCTCGAAACGCAAATCGATTTCGCTAATGATGACCGGCGGGCCGGGTTCGATTACATAACGCGCCACCCATTTATCACCATCTTGCTCCAGGCTGGATTCGATCACCGGCTGGTAATAACCATACGGCTGCAGGGCAGTCTCTATCTCCTGAATTGCACGGTTGTGGTAGCGGCGTATGCGGCGTTCAGTCAGGTCATCGGCCTTGCGTTGCTGTTCGATGGTCAGAAAGGCAAGCACATTCCTCTTTTGCTCCCGGTCCAGCCCGTCCAGTTTGACGTCGATGGACACGGCTGCCTGTACGGCTGTCATGCCTGACAGCAACAGGACAAGGATCAGGAGTTTACGCATGACAGGGATTATACAAGCAGCGACCTCGAGCGCGTCAGCCGGGTAGCATCAAAAAAAAGCCCACCGCCGGTATCGGCAGGTGGGCTGTTTGATGCTGCAGATACGATCTAGTTTGTGGCCTGTTCTACCCCGACATTGATATCCACGCGGCGGTTCTCGGCTCGGCCCTCCGCCGTGTCGTTGCTGGCGATGGGATTGTTTTCACCTTCACCACTGACATCGATGATGCTCGCATCAATGCCCTCGCTGACGATGTAATCGCGGACGGCCTCGGCACGACGCACTGATAGCCCCATGTTGTACTCAGCAGACCCGATGCTGTCGGTATGACCGATGATGTCTATATCCACCACCCGTGCTCCCCTGGCCTTGATGGTATCACCCAGTTCATGCAGGGCTACCTTGCCTGCTTCCTTGAGGACGGCCTTGTCAAAGTCGAACAGTGCAGCAGTGGACATCGTGTTCTTCTCGTACTGGACGACAGCGCCGGGCGGTGCCGGTGCCAGCAGCACGGTGGTCACGTAGTCAGCCATCTTGTCCGGCGAGGCAATATCGGCGGCATTCACCACTGAGCCACAGTGACTGGTGGCCGCAATCTCCTCGGCAAGTTGCCGGTCCCAGGCCTGATCGCCCGTATTAATGGTGTGGATACAGAGGTGATTCCCTGATGCGGCCTGGGCCTGCCTGACGGCCGAAACCGTACTGCTGGAATCAATACCGTGGAAGTCACTGACAATAATGACGGCGGCATCCCCCAATGCGGTATCAAGGCTAGCGGCACTGATATCGACACTGCTTGCCAGTGGGGTGGTGCCACCGGCGCATTTAATGGAATCCAGGGCACTGGCAAAGTCGGCGCGCTGATAGGGCGACATACCGTAAATCATTCCGCTGCTGGCACCATCGAGGCAGGTCCCGGTGCTGAATGTGGCCAGTCCCGCCTGATAATTCAGCGGCGGAATGGTCTGGTTCATACGGCTGGCGGTATCCATGGCACTGTAATGCTTAACCTCCCCGCCGACCTTGTGGTTCATGGATGCAGAGGCATCAACGATCACCACGAATGAAGCCACCTTGGGAACATATGCCGATGGAGCCAGTTGCACCGGATCGAAGGGTGACGGGCTGTAGGGGGGGTTGCCTGAACAACCATGCAGAAAACCGGCTGTAACAATGACGACCAGGTACGACTGAAGGTATTTCAACATGACGCGCTCCCGTTATTTACCACATCGTTGTAAAAAAAATCACCTGCAGGAGCGGCGTCGCCTACAGGGATGTAGGTGACGGGCGCGAGCAGGACGCGGAAACTTCTCGCCGCGAATCGTGCCGGGGACGGCACTCCTACAGTGCGAGTCAGAACCTCACCTGTCGAAACCGGAGTCATTTTACCCGCCAATCACAGCAAGATACTGTTCCAGTGTTGACTCTAGTTCTGGATCAGGAGACTGTCAACGGGACGCGAACGATATTCAGGCATCTTGAAGCGTCTATTTCTCTGCAACCAGGAAACACACCCAGCTGGGGTCGGCGTCACCTGACGTGGCCGGCGAGTATTGCCCGTTACCCTCGCCGCTTTTTTCATCCGTACCCTCCCAGTAGACCGACACACGCGAATAACCGGCCTCTGCCAGCAGTTCCTGCAACTCCGGCAGCGACCACAGGCGCCAGTCATAGGTGAATGCCTTTTTTATCTTCGAGCCATCCGGGAAGCTGAAGTGGATGTGGCAGAGAATATTGCCATTGATCGGGTTATAGCTGGCATGCTCCCAGATATATTTAAAATGTTTGAATTTGCGTTTTTCCTTTATTTCCCTGTACGCCTCGTAGCCACCAAAGGCATCCATAAAGAGAATGCCATCCTCTGCCAGGGCGTCGTGTACCTTGCGGAAATAGCGGCCCAGCTGTTCGCGTGTCTTGAAGATCTGGTAACTGAAGTTCATTGCCAGCACCACATCGACCGGTTTGCTCTGATCGACGTTGAAGACATCTTCCTGTAACAGGCGAACCCGGGTGCGTTCACCCGCTTCTAGCGAAGCCAGGTTATGTTCGCGCCCCCATGCCAGCACTTCGGCATCGATATCGACACCGGTGGCCGTGTTTTGCCCGTCACGCCTGACCCACTCGCAGCACATACTGGCGGTGCCGCAGAAGTCTTCCCGGACCGAGTGTGCCTGCCGCTGGCGCAATTTGTGAAATGTCCCGCTGACGAAATCGTATTCCTCCGCCACCCCCTGGACCGATTGTTCATAGAGGCTGTGCCGATCGGCACTCTCCGCCATGGTTTTTCTGGCCTGCTTGCGTTTTTCTTTCATGTTCACCCCCGTTTATTGACTACAGCAGCACAAAGGTCAGTACAACAATGAGAATGACAGCGAGCGTGTATTCCGCTGCATGGCTGGCATGCGTTTCCGGTGCGTGCTCTTCAATGTGTTCCGCGCAGCGGGAAACCAGCTGTTCAATCTCGCTGTAGCGTTGTCCCATTTGCAATTCAGCGACTGCGCGTCTTTCATCCGCTTCCCGGGTAACGGCGTCGCAGGCCAGGTGATACTGTTCTTCATTGTCGTCGTCATCTTCACCGCTTTCGATTTCCAGCCACTGTTCTTCCAGCAGCATTAACTGCTCTTCCTCCCAGCCGGCGATATCATCGAGCTCGTTTTCATAGACCGATTGACACAGATTATGCAAACCCTTGCCATGGTCAAACCAGTTAATCAGCCGGTCGTGCAGGTAGGTGACATCCGTCACCTTACCGTCCTCGTGCAGCGCTTCTGTATAAAGGTGCCTTGGTAATTTCAGATCCAGCGCAGTCATGTATTTTCCGATCTGGTTGTTTGTCAGCGCAATAACGTCTCGACCGGCACAGCTGAACAGCGGCCGCGAGAGATACGGGTTAACGTGAACTGACTGAACCTGATATTCATACCCCGGGAACGACAAGCGCGCCATTGTAGTACCGCACCCGCTGCAGCACAAACGTGAATTATATTAGCGATAACGTCAGGCCGACGGGCATGTGCTGCAGCAGAGATTCCTTTTTGCGGCAATGTTTACGCTACGGCTTCAGGTTTTCCAGTCGGGGTACAGGGGTGACAGACCTGCCCTGGCGGACGGTCCCGTATCGTGCTTGATCTGCAGCCCCTGATCGAACACGCGCCACAGGGCGTCGCCCTGCCACGGTTCAGCGGCTGCGCTGTAGAGTGCGCGTTCCAGCGTCTGGATTTCATTCGCCCCGGTAGACAATTGTTGCATCAGCGCACCCAGGTTACGTGGCGGATCTTGCGGCCAGCTGGCAGCGGCCCATTGCAGCAATGCGTTTGCGGCTGCCGCGGGATCATGCGCCTGGCAGGCCTGATGCACGGCGCTGCGGGCCGCCTTGTGCGACGGACTTGCGGATGGCGCTGCGCTACCGCCAGGTGTTGTTGGCACCTTGCGAAAATTGACACGCTGCCAAACCAGTAGCATGGCTGCCAGCATCACCAGGCCGGCAAGCAGCCATGGCCAGCGGGATTTGACCGCTGCCAGCCAATCAACACGGCCTGTTTCGTCAGCGGCTGCCAATGCATCCAGGGCTGGTTCTGGATCAACCACGGCCGGCGTCAGCGGCACGGGTGGCGGTGTGTCCGTTGCGCCATCACCCGGCAGTACATTGACCGTCCAGGCAGGCAGTTCAGCTGTTTTTTGCTGTTTAGCCGAGGTGTCCCACCAGTCAATTCGCATCGCCGGGATCGTCAGCATACCGCTGGCCGATGGCACATAGGCAACGGTCAGCTGGCGGCTGCCAATGACCCACTCGCCGTCGGTACGGTTGTTGTAGACGGGTTGCTCCGGGTACAGTCGCACGCCGTCAGTCTCGGGCAAAGTGAACTCGGGCAAATGTGTGGATTCAAGACCTTTGGCCTGCAGTGTCAGTGTGCGCGTCACCGGCACACCACTGCGAAATTCCGGCGGTCCGGAGGCCCAGCTATCCGTCAGCATCAGTTGCTCGCTCGGCAACCAGTAATCCCCCGTGAACACCGCCGCACGCGGCTTGACTTCCAGGGTGTAGCCCTCACTGCGCAGGCGAACGCGTTTCCCGGGCGCCGTGACGGTGGTGTTGCTGAAAAACCGCTCCAGCATGTCATCCATGAACATCGACGGCATCCGCTGTTGCGACTGACCGGCCAGTCGCCCGTTGAAGGTCACCGGCGAGATGCTGAACATGCCGCTTTGCTCCGGAAAGATCGCAATGTGACGTTCGACGACCCGGTACTCCATGCCGTTTACGGTTGTCTTGTATTGCACGTCTTCACCAAGCCGCTCAACAAGTGCGTGCTCGACATGCGGGCCATCAAAACTGCCCTCGAACAGTGACTCTCGATAGAACAGTTGCAGGGTGTAGCGCAGTTGCTGTTGCACATAGACCGGGGAGCCCAGCGGCTCAAGCTGTGTCTTGATAAACACCGGCTGACCCGCCTCGGCAACGACAGCATCGGGCTGGGCGCTCACCTGCAGCGTCAGCGCTTGCGTGGCATCGGCACCGACACGGATGGGTGGCACTGTCAGCTCACCCGCGTGTTTCGGCGCCAGTTCGATATTCCATTGATGTGACTCCGAGCGTTTACCGTTAATGATCGAGGTCTGTTGACTCGTGGCAGTACCAAGAATGTCAAAGTCCTGTTGCAATACCGAGAGGTCGGGACTCGCGCCCTGGCCGCTCTTGTTGGTGGTGATATTCAGGCTGACAGTATCGCCCTCGTAAACCGTCTGCCGATTCAGGCTGGCACTCACATCCGCCCACAGTGACTGTGATGTCAGTAACAGGACAATAAAGGTGGCTATTGTGGTTTTGATGTTCATCATTACGGCTATTCAGCTATGTTGTATTGATATCCGGCAACTAAACCCAATGGTTGCAAAACGTCTTATTGTAGGAGCGCCGTCCCCGGCGCGAATCGCGGCGAGACGCCGCTCCTACAGGACTGTGCCAAAACCTCGCGTGTGGTAATTTTACTGGATGAATTAGTTGGGCCGTCATGATTCGTCATCCATTACTTTCACCACGCCTGTTGTTCGTCAACCGCCGAGCGTCCGGCGCGCTGCTTGTATTGATACAGGAACTTGCGTTTTAACAAGCCGCCGGGGTCGTCCGGGATGCGGCGCAGCCACTGTTCCGCGGCACGCTGTTCTTCGCTGTCAAGCGGTTCGGCCTCGGCAGCGGCCTGCTGCCCGGCTACTTCTTCGGCAGCTTCCTCGGCTGTTGCTTCAACCTGCTGTTCGGACACGCTTTCACCCTCCGCGTCCTCGCCATCCTGTGCGTCTGCAGACTGTTGCGTATCATCTGCAGGGTCTTCACCCTCGCCCTCTTGCTGCTCGTCTGAAGTTGCAGCGTCCTGTTGCGCGTTACTGGACTCCCCGCTGTCCTGCTCACCCTGCGCATCGTCGCTGTCCTGCACACCGGTTTCGTTGCCGGCATCCTGTTGATTATCCCCGGCACCCTGCTGATTGTCCGCGTCTTCACCGGACTCGCCTTGCTGCTGGTCCTGTTGCTGCTCTTGCTGTTGTTGCAACAACCTTTCAATTTCTGCCTTGTTGTGCAGGGCGTCCGTCATCTGCGGCTGTTTTTCCAGCGCCCGATCATAGGCAGCGAGCGCCTCTTCATAGCGCTGCAATTGCGCCAGGGCATTACCCTGGTTGTAGTCAGCATCGGCATCTGCCTGCGTGGCAAAGGCCTCCTGCGCGGCCTCGTAATTGCCGGCCTGGTATTCAGCCGTACCGCGCAAGGCCGGATCGCGTGCCAGCTGTGCCGCCTGCGCCGGTTCCCCGGCCTGCAATGCACGTGCGGCCTGCTGGTCGGGTCGCAGCCACAGATCATCCCAGCCGAGCGCCATCGCCGGCTGTGGCGCGCTGACACTACTGCCGACCAGTGCCAGCAGCACCAGCAGCCAGCCACGGCGAAAGGCCAGTGCCGCCAGTGGCAGCAATAACACCGTCAGCCACGGTCCGTTTGACTGCCACCTGTCGGCATGCATCCCGCTCTGCTCCGTGCCTTCGGCAAGTTGAGTGGTCTTTCCCGAGAGCAGCAAACGGACATCATCATTGCCACTGCTGATAGCCGTGTAGGCACCACCTCCCGCAGTGGCCAGTTGCCTTAGCGTCGCCTGATCCAGCCTCGGCAACACGATGTCACCCTGTTGATCGCGCAGGTAACCACCACGGCCAGTCGGCACCGGCGCACCGGCATCGGTACCGACGCCCAGCACCGATACGCGGTAGCCGTCCCTGAAGACCTGCGTGGCGGCATCGATGGCACGTTGACCGTCGATGCCATCGGTGACCAGCAGGATGTCACCCTGTTGAACACCCGCCTGCTGCATCAGGCTGGCGGCCTGCTGCAGACCGAGGTCCACACGGCTGCCCTGTGCCGGCATCAACGCCGGTTGCAACGGGCTCAGCAGGGCCTCGATGGTGTCAGTATCATGCGTCAGGGGCGCGACCGCGAAGGCATCACCCGCAAACACCACCAGACCGGTCTGTCCGTCCATGCCCTGTTTCAGGATATCCGACACCTTGTAGCGGGCACGCACCAGACGCGAGGGTTCCAGGTCCGGACTGAGCATCGAATTCGACAGGTCGAGGACCACCACCCGCGAGGCCTCGTTACGGAACACCGGCTGTTGCTGCTGTTCCCAGACCGGGTCGGCGAGCGCGACCACTGCCAGCAGGCCGCCGCTGGTAAACAACCACAGCGGCAGTTGTGTACGGCTGCCGCCCTGCCTGTCCAGCAGGTAAGGCAACAACCGTGCATCACAGACCTTGCTCCAGGCGGAAGACTGCTCGCCCGAATGACGCAACAGCCACAGCAGCATCAGCAGCGGCAGCAGCGCCCAGAACCACCCGGGCTGCTGGAAGTGAAACGACTCAGGCATGGTCAGACCTCCTGGCGGCAAGTGCGCTTAATGGTTCGCGCAACAGACCGCTTGTACCCAGGGCAATCAGCAGACTGACCAGCAACGCGGCACCCAGTGGCCATGTGTAGAGTTCATGCACCGGACGGAATACTTCCTCATCCTTACTCACCGGCTCCAGTTCATCCAGCAACTGGTAGATCTCCTCCAGCCCGGCGATATCGCGCGCCCTGAAATAACGCCCGCCGGTTTTCTCGGCGATGGCGATCAGGGCCGGTTCATCCAGCTCGCTGTTGGCCACACGACGTCTGCCGAAGAAACCCGAGACGATGCGCTCATCCGCACCGACACCGATGGTATAGATGCGCACACCTTCGCTGGCGGCAATATCCGCGGCCTTCTGTGGCTCGATCGTGCCGGCGGTATTTTCACCATCGGTCAATAACACCAGCACCCGGTTTTCCTGGGGCTGCTCACGCAGACGTTTAACGGCCAGCCCAATGGCATCACCGATGGCGGTGCGCTTGCCCGCAAGACCGATCGCGGATTCGTCCAGTTGTATACTGGCGGTCTTGCGATCAAAGGTCAGGGGCGTCTGCAGATAGGCCTGGTCACCGAACAGTATCAAACCGAGGCGGTCACCCTGGCGCCGTTCTATAAAATCGCCGGCCACATATTTGACGGCAGCGAGGCGTGACGCCACCTGCCTGCCGAGCACCATGTCCTCGGTTTCCATGCTGCCGGAAATGTCCACGGCCAGCAGCAGGTCACGCCCGCTGACGGGGAGCTGCACGGGTTCACCGAGCATTTGCGGACGTGCGGCGGCCGTCACCAGCAGTATCCAGGCAAGCGTGGCCAGCAGCAGACGCACACGTGAGCGAGTTGCCCGCCCCTCGCCCATGGAGGCGTGCAGCGCCCGGTAAAACGGCAGGCGCAATGCCCCGCCGCTGGACTCGGGTGCGCGCGGCAACAGCCAGGCTACCAGCAACGGCAGTGGCAAGGCGGCAAACAGCAGTGGCCATGTAAATTCCAGGTTCATGCGCTGGCCCCGAGATTTTGCTTCACCCAGCGCCGCGCCAGTGCCAGCAATTCCTCAGCGGGCAGTTCCCGATTGTGCGGGCGGTACGGCCCGGCCTCCAGGATCTGGCCGACGCCGTGTTCGAAGTCCCCGCCGCCACCGGTCGCGTCGAGAAACCGCAACCAGTCGCTGCCGGTCAGTGCGGCCACCTGCTCGCGTGCATAGCGCCGCAACGCGATGCGCCTTAGCAGGATCGACAGTTGCGCAAGAAATGCCACAGAATTATCTTCTAATTTACTATTGGTTAGCGCATCAAGCTCATCCATTATCTGACACTTGAGGCGGTAGCATCGATAACGGCGTAGCAGCCACAGGGTGCCGATGACCAGCAGTGCAATCAGCAACGCGGCCAGCAGCCACCAGCCGGGGGCCGGGGGCCAGACAGCCGGCGCTGCCGCCGCATGGATATCGCGCAGATCCAGGGTGGCCGCTGCCGTCGGGTTCATGCGTGCACCTCCCGCAGGGACCGGCCCTCATCCCTCGGGTTTGCCGCGCCGAATCTTAGTGCCTGCGCCACATCATCGGTGGTGGCAATACGCTGCAGTGCGACGGCACTTTGTTGCATTAACTGGCTTACCGCCTGGTGATGGTCCGCGAAATAGTCCGCATAGGCACGGCGGCGTGTGCCCGAGCGCGTATCCAGCAAGCCGCTCTCCTGCCCGTCGGTAATTGCGTAGCGTCCTGCCGGCGGCGGTTCGAGCTCCAGTGCATCGACGATCTGGCAGGCGACGATGTCATTGTGTTGCCGCAGCCGTTGCAGGTGACGCCGGGTCTCCGCATCGATGGCGTAAAAATCACTGAGAATAAACACCAGGCTTCCCGGTCGCGCCACGCGATGCAGTCTTAGCAGGGCGTCATTCAAATGGCCGGATTGCACATGGATGCTGCGGTCTGCCAGCGCAGTGGCCGGATCGGTCGCCGTGACCAGTTGCCGGATCAGGCGCATGACACCGCGTTGCCCGCCCAGCGGTCGCAACTCGTGGTGTCCACCGTTGAATAAAAAGGCACCGATGCGATCGCCATTCTGGATCGCGGCCCAGCCGATCAGTGCAGCCGCTCGGGCGGCAATCACCGACTTGAAGGCACCCCGTGTTGCGAAAAACATCCCGGGACCCAGGTCGATCATCACCACCACCGGGCGTTCGCGTTCTTCCTGGTAGAGCTTGACATGTGCGTGACTGGTACGTGCCGTCACACGCCAGTCCATGCTGCGGATATCATCGCCCGGTTGATATGCCCGTGATTCCAGATAGTCCATGCCACGGCCACGAAAGCGCGAGGCGTGACCACCGGTGATGGCGCTGCGTGCCGGACGACGACTGTCCAGCCTGATGTCCCGGGCCTGCAGGCGACATTGCACCAGCTCGTCACTGCTGACATGTACAACACCCGGTGTCATGCTGTGACTGCTGTCGAGTGGCCCGGTGGCGGATGGTCGTTGTTTGAACGGGTTCAGGATCGGCATGGTGAATCAGGCAACCGGTACTCGCCTGATGAGTTCACGGATAATGTCATCAGAGCAAAGACCTTCCGCTTCTGCCTCGAATGACAGAAGAATACGGTGCCGCAGGGTGTCATGCACCACGGCCTGTATGTCTTGCGGTGAGACGTAGTCACGCCCTTTCAGCCAGGCCTGCGCACGGGCACAGCGATCCAGTGCGATGGTGCCGCGCGGACTGGCGCCATAACTGATCCAGCGTGCCAGGTCATCGCCGTACGGTGAGGGGTCACGGGAGGCCAGCAGTATCTGGATCAGGTACTCCTCGACGGCCGGCGCCATGTGCAGGGACAGCACTTCCTGTTGTGCACTGAATATCTGCTCCTGTGTCAACAGTACCGCTGCGCGTGTCTCATTGTGTGCAGCGTCCCGCGCCTGCTGTCGATTCAGGTCGAGAATCTGTTTTTCCGCGCTCGCATCGGGATAGCCGACACGCACATGCATCAGGAAGCGGTCCAGTTGTGCCTCCGGCAAGGGATAGGTGCCTTCCTGTTCAATGGGGTTTTGTGTGGCCATGACCAGGAACAGTCGTGGCAGGGTGTAGGTCACCTGCCCCACCGAGATTTGCCGTTCGCCCATGGCCTCCAGCAGGGCGGACTGTACCTTCGCCGGCGCGCGGTTGATCTCGTCTGCCAGCACCAGGTTATGGAAGATCGGACCACGCTGGAATTCGAACTCACCAGTTTGTGGCCGGTACGCGAGTTCCTTGATGGCCGTGGTCTTCGCGAGTCCCGGCGCACCTTCCACCAGTAAATGGCCATCGGCAAGCAGCGCCACCAACAGGTGCTCAACCAGTGTCTGTTGACCGATAATGCATGTCTCCAGTTCCTGCCGCAGCTGTTTGAAAGCTGCATTCACCGTGCTGCTGACAGTGTTCTGTGTTTGCATAGCCATCTCCGTCATTATTCTCATACCTCCTGCGTCCGGATTTTACGGACATCATTATATCAAGTTATTGCGTCATTCCCGCGAAGGCGGAATTGCAGAAAATACCGGGGTTTTCTAAACCGTTACTTGGCTAAAAAGACAGGACGCGTGGAGGATAGTTCCCTACTCGCTGGCACCCCGGGATGAACGGCCTTAAAAAACAGACAAGCTGCCTGCATTCAAGCCGCACGCAGATAATGCAGGCTGAACAAATCTTCCCTGTCGCTCCATACCCTGCACGGCGTGAAGCCCGCCTGCTGCGCCAGCGCCTGGAACTCATCGATGGTGTACTTGTAGGAATTCTCGGTATGGATGGAATCACCGGCACTGAACTCGAAGGTATGGCCGTCAACCCTGACCGTCTGCTCGCGTTCACTGACGAGATGCATCTCGACACGCCCCCGGTCACTGTTGTAAAAGGCATGGTGTGCAAAGGTATCGATATCGAAATCACCCGCCAGTTCACGATTGATACGTCGCAGCAGGTTAAGGTTGAAGGCCGCCGTCACGCCGTTGGCATCATTGTAGGCGGCATCCAGGATGCCCGGGTCTTTCTTCAGGTCGACACCAATCAGCAGGCCACCACCCTCACCGGTTATATTGGCAAGACACGCCAGAAAACCCCGTGCATCGACCGGATCAAAATTACCGATACTCGAGCCCGGGTAAAACATCACCGCATCGGCCTGCTCGGGGATGAACGGCAACGACACCTCGTCGGTGATGTCCGTGCAGACGGCATGTACCTCCAGCCAGGGAAAGTCCTCGGCAATCCCGGCCGCCGCCTTTTCGAGAAAACCGCAGCAGATATCCAGCGGTACATAGGCGCTCGGCTGCAGGGCATCCAGCAGGTGCCTGACCTTCTCGCAACTGCCGCTGCCCGGCTCTATTAGATGACAATCGTTACCGGCGACCGCGGCAATCTCGCTCGCGTACTGTTTCAGCAACGCGGTTTCCGTGCGGGTCGGATAGTATTCTGGCTGTTCACAGATGGATTCAAACAGGCGCGAGCCCGCCTGGTCATAGAAATACTTCGGCGGTATGCAGCGCGGTTGCCGGTTTAAACCCTCGATAACTTCCTGCTGGAAGTTATTCTCCTCCGGCGCGACATGGTAAAATGCGTAATCCTGAGCGTCTGTTTTTGTCATTGTGCTTGCCCCGGTTGGTTAATCCCTCTTGGCAGGATTTGATCAGGTGAAGGGTATTAAAGCGGTTGAACATGAGAAAGTATAGTTTACAGGGCAACAGTTTTCTGAAAACCGCCACGCGCATGACCGGTTCCGGCACAGAGTTCGGTTTATTCAGACCCGTCACTTCACACTGTTGAGCCCGACGAAACTGCCATTATTGGTTTCAGCGAGCTTGCGCATCAACGCGGCATAACGCACGGCGTTGACAGGCAGGCCTTTGCTGAAGTCAAACAATACCGGGAAGCCCACCGTGTGGATGCGTACGCGCGTCTTGCCGGACTTGTCCGCCCTGTTCAGTTTCCCGACCGTGTCCACCACGGTCTGTATCGAGCCTCTCGCGAAATCGTCGCCAAAGACATACAGGCTGATGCGTTTGTCTTTTGCATAAAAACGCCGAATCGCGGCTTCCACGCCTTCAACCGGGCTCGAGTTCGAGAACGGTTGCCAGCTACCCAGCCGCTTGATGATCGCCTTGCGTCGTGCCGGCGAATCCGGAATCCATTTCCCCTGGTACTGGCTGAACATGTAGTCGCCCATGTCGTTCATGACCTGGATGCCCTTGACTTGCGGATAGATAGACAGGACTTCCTGCAGTTTTTTCAGCACCCCGGGCCAGGCACGCGACCTCATGGAACCGGAGGTATCGATAATGAAAATGATGTATTCACTGTCGACCGGTACGCCACCGATGGTGGCGCGTGCCAGGTTACGCTGGTAATTGGCACCCAGCACGCGACGCATTTCTGCCGACAGGCTTTGCCTTGCCGAGGACAACTGTCCTTCGATAATGCTCTGGGCATCATACTGATTACGGCTGCTGCTGTACTGCCCGCGAATGTCGGACAGATCGCCCTTGAGGCGCGCCAGCTTTTCCCTGACCTCCGAAAGTTGTTGCTGCTTGCCGAGCAGTTCCCTGTTCAGCACCGTGGTATCGCCGCGTATCTCGAACAGTTCCGCCTCGAGGCGCTGTACCAGGCCGGTAAGGTCGACCGCCAGCCGCTCGATGACATGCGGTTCCGATATCTTGATGATGACCAGCAACAGGATGATGGCACCAAAACCACAGGACACCACGTCGAGAAACGACAGGTTAAAGATATCGACCTGGCGGCGGCCGCGTCTTTTCATGGCCAGTCCCGCGCCGGTGTCAGGAAGGAACCGCGGGTGTCGATCGCCAGCTTCCAGAAGGCGGCGGCGGCATAGGCATCCCCTTCCATGGGCAGCAGGATGGTGTTCACCGGGATACCTTTCGGCAAGGTGCGTACCGCGGCGTCAAAATGTTTCAGGCGTTGCGCCGCGGACACGGTGGTACTGCCCGGCTTGCTGCGGCCCTGCGTCGGCAGGCCATCGGTAATCAGCAGAATATTGTCCGGGCGGGGTGACAGTTTACCGGCAACGGACAGTGCATGGTGCAGGCTGGTACCACCGGACGGTATGGTTTGATGCAGACCGGTCACGGCGGCCTCGATGTCCTTGCGGCTGGATGTCAGCAGCCACTTCCCGCCCGAACCCGATACCAGTGGTTGTGCGTCGGTATTGAAGGCATACATCTGGAAACGTGCAGTTGGCGGCAGGTTGCTTACCAGCCAGTCGACCGTGGCCAGTGCCCGCCGCCACTTGGCGGCATTACGCTTGCTCGCCGCGTCCATGTTGCGCCGACGCACGACGTTAATGATGGTTTCATCGAGCATGCTGGCCGAGACATCCACCAGTATCAGCACCCGCTTGCCACCGACCTTCAGGCCGGTCAGGTACTGGCGGTCGCCGTCTCCCTTGAAGGTACGCACCTTGTCACCCTGTTCAGCGGCGTCCGTCGTTTGTGCACCCTGGCGTTTTTGTTCGTCGTCGAGGTTCTTTAAATCAGAGGACAGTTCATTGATGTGGGAGCGGCTGGCGATCGTCTCCTTCTCCAGCATCGCGATCTGGATTTCCAGAGCCTTGATGGTTTCTATGATGCGTTCCGCCTCGCCCTCGGTCGCGACCTGTTCGTTCTCAACCACGGTCAGGCTGTTGCGCGCCCTCACCCGATCGTCCTCTCCAGTGAGGACCTCCTGTTCCAGACGGATAACATCCGCGCTCAGATCGGCGAAGGTTTCATTGCGTGCCCTGACGGTATCGGTATTCAGGATCAGCACCAGCAGCACGACAGCGCCAAAGCCGCAGAACATGATATCCAGAAACGACAGTGAAAATGGCGAGACCGGCCGGCGTTTCATGGATCAGCACCCGGCTCAGGTCTGCAGGCGCCTGATGAACCAGTGATCAATATAACGTTCACTGTCGAGTACCAGTCGTTCCTGCATCAATTGCAGCTGGTGAATGAAGAACATCAGCACAATGCTGATGACCAGTGCGATAAACGTTGAATTGAAGGCCACCCCCAGACTCGAGGTGACGCCGGTGATATCACCTTCCACTGCGCGGTGCGCCTGGCCCAGTGCGTCACCGATACCGCGCACAGTTCCGATGAAGCCGACCGAGGGAATCGCCCAGGCGATGTAGCGGATGATGGATAATTCCGACTCCATGCGTTCGCCTTCCGACTCGCAGATATCACGCGCCGCGGTGGACACATTCTGTACATTACGGGTTGCGCCGAAGCGCTCTATCGCCGTGAGCAGTGCGCGTGGCAGCACATACTCCTGCACCGTAGCCGGCAACGACCGCAGTCGTGACGCCAGGTCACGGCTGTCTTCCGCACCGATGGGCAAGTCATCCGGCAGGCGCAACAGGTCCTGATCGAGCAGTTGTTGCTGGTTATAGGTCGACTTGCCCTTGAAGCCGAGTATCGCAAAGGCCCATAACATGAGCACAAAACAGGTTTCCTGTTCATAGTCCTTGATCACCACGAAAAAAGAACGCTGCTGCACGTATCCCGGGTCTGCCTGCATGTTGGCCGTTTCCTGCTCCAGGAAGCTGTTTGCCTGCGGCCGGATCAGGGTCACATACAGGGCATGTACCAGGATAAAGGCGATCAGCAGGGAAAACACCTGGTAGACCAGTTCAACGGGGAAGTTTTTTTTCATCGTTACGGTATTCCTGTCAGCGTGATAGGTGCGGGCTAGATATCGACCGGGAACGACACTGCACTGTCTGCCCCGACCTTTTCTGACGGTGTAAAGGTCTTTGCCGGTGCGGGGGTTTTCGGCTTGCCGCTGTCAGCAGGCCCGGGCTGTTGCGTGGCCTGTTGTGCTGCTTCCGCGGTGTCCTCTTCGGCAACAGCCGCAAACAGGGTGCCGGCCAGCAGGATGGACACGGTTATGGGTAAAAATAATTTCAGTGCTGTGCCATTACCCCACTCTCCGCCTGGCAGCCTTCAATGCAGGAGCGCCGTCCCCGGCGCGATTTCGGAATGCTGGCCGGA
>CAMYIO010000040.1 GCA_947258515.1 uncultured Ectothiorhodospiraceae bacterium | reverse complement strand
CTTAGGATTAATCTACTGCGCTGATGGGAGAACGGCCCAAATACCCCCGATTCCTCGTTGCGTAGGCCCACTATGCGCCTCGAAATCGTGACCATTTGTTCTCGTTCTCCCATCATGCTCGCTACGATCACCTAAGTCCGACAGGCTCCTAGATAGATAGATACTAAATAATAGGGTGTTATATATTTATTTATATAATTAATACAATGGATTATGAATATTTCTCTGTTAAGCTTGTGAGCAGCTGGACAGGCCTGAAACCATCGCCCGAACCCAGGCGTTTACCCAGAGCAGGCAGAATTATATACTGAATACAATATTATTATATAAAACACTAATAAATATTTTCATTAATACAATAACTTAAATATTTTTCCTATTGCAGTATCTCACTGTTCGGCACGTTTTGGACTAATGCGCCTCATCCCAATTGGCGCCCACGCCGATATCCACCAGTAGTGGCACCTTCAGTGATGCCGCGCCGCACATACGCTCGGTGACGGGTGTCTTCACGGCCTCCACATCGGCTTCAGCCACCTCGAAGACCAGCTCATCGTGCACCTGCATGATCATGGTGATATCGAGCCCGTTAACACTCACCAGCCAGCGGTGCATGTCGATCATGGCGCGCTTGATTATATCGGCGGCCGTACCCTGCATGGGTGCATTGATGGCCGTGCGCTCGGCAGCCGCGCGCAACTGGCCGTTGCGGGCATTGATATCCGGCAGGTACAGACGCCGGCCGAACACGGTCTCCACGTAACCCTGCTGGCGTGCCTGCTCCCGGGTCGCTTCCATGTAGCCCTGTACCCCCGGATAGCGTGCAAAATAGACATCGATATATTCCTGTGCCGCGCCGCGCGCAATACTCAACTGCTTCGCCAGTCCAAACGCGGACATGCCGTAGATCAGGCCAAAATTTATCGCCTTCGCGGAACGGCGCTGCTCGTTGCTGACCGCATCCGGCGTCACACCGAAGACTTCTGCCGCCGTGGCGCGGTGCACATCCTGTCCCTCGGAAAAGGCTTGCAGCAATCCCTTATCCGCTGACAGGTGCGCCATAATGCGCAGTTCAATCTGTGAATAGTCTGCAGCAAGCAACACCTTGCCCGGCGGTGCCACAAAGGCCTGACGTATGCGCCGCCCCTCCTCGGTGCGCACCGGGATATTCTGCAAATTAGGATCAGATGAGGACAGCCGGCCGGTGGCTGCCACCGCCTGGTGGTAGGAGGTATGTACCCGGCCGCTATCCAGACAGACCTGCTGCGGCAACTTGTCGGTATAGGTGGATTTCAGTTTGCTCAGGGAACGGTGCTCCAGAATCAGCCGTGGCAGTGGATAGTCCAGCGCCAGTTCCTGCAGCACAGATTCCGCCGTTGACGGTGCACCTTTCGGTGTCTTGGCCAGTACCGGCAACTGCAACTTGTCGAACAACAGCTGCTGAATCTGCTTCGGCGACCCGAGGTTAAAGGGCTGGCCGGCCTCGCGGTGCGCTTCCTGCTCGATGTCCGTGATACGTTTCGCCAGTTCGCCGCTTTGCTTTGCCAGCATGCCGGTGTCGATGACCACACCGGTCTGCTCCATGTCCGACAGCACGGTCACCAGCGGCATTTCCATGTCGGTGAAGATATGCTGCAACGCCGGGGTCGCCGTGAGTTGCGGCCACATGGCGGCATGTAACTGCCAGGTGATATCCGCATCTTCCGCCGCGTAGGGCGCGGCCGTCTCCACGGGGACTTCATTGAATGTCAGCTGCTTCGCACCCTTGCCGGCGACGTCCGTAAACTTGATATTGCTGTGCCCGAGGTACTTAAGGGCCACCGAGTCCATGTCATGACGCACCGCCGTGCTGTCCAGTACATAGGACTCGAGCATGCTGTCATAGCCCAGCCCGTCCAGTTTAATTCCATGGTTTGCCAACACGTTACGGTCATATTTAATGTTATGACCAATTTTTGATAATTCACTATTTTCAAGCAACGGCTGCAGCTGGGCCAGCACCGCCTCGCGATTCAGCTGCTCGGGCGCGCCGGGGTAGTCATGCGCCAGCGGCACATACGCGGCCTCGTTGGCGGCAACTGCAAACGACACCCCGACGATGCGTGCCGCCATGTAATCCAGGCTGGTGGTCTCGGTATCGAAGGCAAACACACCGGCCTGTTGCAGGCGCGCCAGCCAGTCATCCAGTTGCCCCTGTGTGAGCACCGTCTGGTAGTCCGGCGCGTCGCCCCCTGGAGCCGTGGCATTGTCGGGTTCGCCGTCTGCGGCCGCTGCCCTATCCAGCTCTTCCAGCAGGCGAATGAAATCAAGATCGGAATAAAGCTGTCGCAGCTGCTCAACATCCGGCACCTGCATCTGCAAATCCTGCGGGCCGCTTTCCAGTTCGACGTCACAGCGAATCGTTGTCAGCTGTCTTGACAGCGGCAACCTGTCGAGGTGCTCGCGCAGGCTTTCACCCACCTTGCCCTTGATGTCACCGGCATGCGCCATGATGTTGTCCAGCGATCCATGGGTCAGCAGCCACTTGGCCGCCGTTTTTGGCCCGACCCCGGGGACGCCCGGAATATTATCGGAGCTGTCGCCCGTCAGGGCCAGATAGTCAATGATCTGTGACGGCGTGACACCGAATTTTTCCTCCACACCGGTGCTATCCAGCGTGGTGCGTGACATGGTGTTCACCAGCGTCACGTGGTCATCAACCAGCTGCGCCATGTCCTTGTCCCCTGTCGAGATCACGGTCTCCATGCCCAGTCGGGCCGCTTCACCGGCCAGCGTACCAATGACATCGTCGGCTTCCACATCCGGGACCTGCAGCAACGGCAGGCCCATGGCGCGCACCAACGCGTGCAAGGGCTCGACCTGTGCGGCCAGTTCCTCCGGCATGGACGGACGGTTCGCCTTGTAATCGCTGTACAGCTCGTGGCGGAAAGTCTTGCCACGGGCGTCGAATACCACTGCCATCAGTTGCGGCTGGTACTCCTTGATGAGGCTGCGCAGCATGTTGGTAACGCCATACACCGCGCCGGTGGGCTCACCGCGCGAATTCGTCAGTTGCTGCAGATTGGGGACATGAAAGGCCCGGTAAAGATAGGATGACCCGTCAACCAGCAGCAGGGGTCGGGATTGTTTCTCGGACATGATTCACTTTATGCTTGAACCACAGGGTGGCGGAGGCCGTCATGTTACCATTATTAGCAAGCACGGCCTCAGGCACTGCCACACTTGACAACAGCCGCAGCCACAGGACCCATAAAAATGATTAAATACCTGCTTGTAATGTTACTCGCCAACCCGTTGACCCTGCTGGCCGCCCAGCAGACACAGCCCGCAGACCTGCAACCGCTCCCCGAGGTACCGCCACCTCCGTCGCCTCAATACACACCGCCACCACCGACAGGACTGGAGGATGAGGGTCTGGAACCCGAGGTGAAGATCATCAAGCGCAACGATGCAGTCCTTCACGAATACCGCATCAATGGTCGCCTTTACATGGTCAGGGTTGAGCCACGCTTCGGCCCGCCCTACTACCTGTTTGACCGTGACGGTAACGGTTCACTGGAGTCCAGCAGGCTGCCACTCGAGCCCGCGCCGGTGGTGCCCAACTGGATGATCCACCGTTGGTAGACATACCAGCCCGGACCCGGCTGTCATCGGGCATGAATAACGACCATATATCCCACATCAGGCTAGCCTAGGAGCCAGCCCGGACCCGGCTGTCACCGGGCGCGAATGACGACAATATATCCCACATCAGGCTAGCCTAGCCCAAATCGGAACCCCTGAGTATGTACGCACAGCTGCAAGTCATCGCGGACGCGCTTGATCGTCTTGCGGAGACAACCGGTCGCGTCATTGCCTGGCTGACCCTGGCAATGGTGCTGACGACCGCAACCATTGTCATGTTGCGTTACCTGTTCAACAGCGGCTCCATTGCCCTGCAGGAATCGGTATCTTACCTGCATGCCACGGTGTTCATGCTGGGAGCGGCCTATACGCTGAAGCACGACGGCCATGTGCGCGTCGACATCATTTATCAAAAACTGGCGCCACGCGCACGTGCCTGGGTTGACCTGCTTGGCACCCTGCTGCTGTTGTTCCCCGTGTGCCTGTTCATGCTCTATACCAGCATGGGTTACGTCACTGCTGCCTGGGCGATACAGGAAGGCTCGCGCGAAGCCGGTGGACTGGATGGCGTGTACTTGCTGAAAAGCGCCATACCGGTGATGGCCGTCCTGTTACTGCTGCAGGGCTGTTCACTGCTGATCCGCAACCTGCTGGTGATTGCGGGCTGGCCGCCACCGCAACAGCAGGACAGCGGCCTCGACCGGGAGTTGTAGGACGTGGCAGACCTGATCCCGCTACTGCTGTTTGTTGTCGTCTGCATGGTGCTGATGGCCGGCTACCCGGTGGCTTTTTCACTGGCCGGTACGGCACTGGTATTCGCCTGGCTTGGCCAGCTCGGCGGCAGTTTTGACGCGGCCTTCCTGGAAGCACTGCCGAACCGCCTGTATGGCATCATGACCAACGTCACCCTGATTGCCGTACCGCTGTTCGTCTTCATGGGCGTCATGCTGGAACGTTCGCGGGTGGCTGAAAACCTGCTCGACACCATGACTGAACTGTTCGGCCGGCTGCGCGGCGGACTCGGCTACTCGGTGACCCTGGTCGGCATGCTGCTGGCTGCCAGTACCGGTATTGTCGGTGCCACCGTGGTTACCATGGGCCTGCTGTCGCTGCCCACCATGTTGCGGCGCGGTTATGACCCGCGTATTGCCAGCGGTGTCATCTGCGCCTCCGGCACCCTTGGCCAGATTATCCCGCCCTCCATAGTGCTGGTGTTGCTCGGCGATGTACTGTCATCCGCCTATCAGCAGGCGCAACTGGACATGGGCATCTACTCACCGGAAACCGTCTCCGTCGGCGACCTGTTCAGCGGCGCCCTGATCCCCGGCCTGATGCTGGTGACGTTTTACCTGCTGTACCTGGGATTTATCGCCTGGAGACGACCCGATGCGATGCCGGCGATCAACGACGACAGCACAGCAAACACTGATCGTGGCAACCTGTTGCAGCGCGTCGTCTACAGCCTGCTGCCACCCCTGCTGCTGATCGTTGCCGTGCTCGGCTCCATCCTGGCAGGCATTGCCACCCCCACCGAGGCCGCCTCCGTGGGTGCTATCGGCGCGATACTGCTGGCAGTGTCGCAGCGCCAGTGCACACTGACCATCATGCAGGAAGTCATGCGCAGTACCACGCGCATCAGCTGCATGGTGTTTATGATCCTGATCGGCGCATCGCTTTTTTCACTGGTATTCCGCGGCTTTGGCGGTGATGAAGTGGTCGCCGGCCTGCTCAACAGCCTGCCGGGCGGCCTGTTCGGCGCCCTGCTGGCAACGATGCTATTGATGTTCCTGCTGGGCTTCGTGCTCGACTTTATAGAAATCACCTTTGTCGTTGTCCCCATCGTCGGCCCGGTGCTACTGGCCATGGGGGTAGACCCGGTTTGGCTCGGCATTATGATTGCAATAAACCTGCAGACCTCGTTTCTGACCCCGCCGTTTGGATTTGCGCTGTTTTACCTGCGCGGCGTCGCCCCCGCCGAGGTCAGTACCCGGCAAATCTACGCCGGCGTGGCGCCTTTCATCGCCCTGCAACTCTTAATGCTGACGATGCTTGCTGTCTGGCCGGCGATCGCCACCTGGCTGCCGGACCTCATCTACCGTAACTGAACAGCAGGCAGTTTTGCAGCCTCGGCGCCTTCATGCGAGAATCACGCAGACAAGGCATTACTCGAGGATCTGCAGATGTTCTCAACACCACGCTTCATGCTTGCCATCACACTGCTACTGTCACCGTTGACGGCATGGTGTGCAAACGCTGACCACTGGATCGATACAGTGACCCTTGGTTACGGCAAGGAATCGAATACCAATGATGCCGACATCTTCCAGCTCAGCATGCAGCATAAATGGAACCGCACCTGGTTTAATGGTGGCGCCTGGTATGTTGGCGGTTACTGGGATGCGGGACTGGCCTATCTGAATGCCAATGCCGACAGCGGCGAAAACGGTGACCTGTTCGACATCAGCCTGATTCCGGTGTTTCGCTGGCAGCGCGATGCCAGTCTGTCCAGCGGTGTTTCCCCGTTTGCCGAGGCCGGTATTGGCCCGCACCTGTTGTCGGAAACGCGGCTCACTGACCAGGCCTATTCCACGGCGCTGCAAATCGGCACCACGGTCGGCTTCGGTATTGGCTTCGGTGCGCGCGGCCAGTACGAACTGTCCTATCGCTACCAGTACCTCTCCAATCTCGATATCAAAAAGCCGAACGACGGCATGAACCAGCACCTGCTGCGGCTGGGCTATGCCTTTGACTGATTGACAGCCTAAGATATTTATACCGTAGGAGCGCATCGCATGCGCGAAAAACGCCTTACGGAAATCGCGCATGCGATGCGCTCCTACGGGTTAGCAATGACCTCAGCCACCGCGCACATTGAGATAGGTGCGCTCCGAGATGTCATGCCAGGCAACCACCTGCTGCCTGAAGTTCAGGTAAGACTCGTACACCTTCGCCGATAGCGCGTCCTGCGCGGCAATCTCGGCCACCACCTGTTCCGAGATCACACGCAGTTTGTCCAATACCGGTTTGGGAAATTCACGGACATCGACGTGGTGTTCGTTCACCAATGTTTGCAGTGCCGTGTTATTGCGCGCCGTGTATTCCGCCAGCATGTCTGCATTTGCCACGCGGCAGGCGTTGCTGACGATACTCTGCAAATCCCCAGGCAAGGCCTCAAACGCCTGCCTGTTGAGCAGGCATTCAAGCGTGGTGCCCGGTTCATGCCAGCCCGGGTAATAGTAGTATTGCGCCGCCTTGTAGAGGCCAAACGCCAAGTCGTTATAGGGGCCCACCCACTCCGTCGCATCGATGGTACCGGACTGCAGGGAGGTAAAAATCTCGCCGCCGGGCAAATTGACCGGTGTGCCACCGGCTCGCTTCAAGACTTCGCCGCCGAGCCCCGGGATGCGCATCTTCAATCCCTGCAGATCCTCAACACCGTTGATCTCCTTGTTAAACCAGCCACCCATCTGCAGGCCGGTATTACCCGCCGCCGCAGGTATCACGCCAAACGGGGCATAGACCTCTTCCCAGAGTTGCATGCCACCGCCGTAATACAGCCAGGCATTCATTTCCTGCGCGGTCATACCAAAGGGCACGGCAGCAAAAAATTGTGCCGCCTCACTCTTGCCTTTCCAGTAATAGGCCGCGCCATGGCCCATCTCGACCGTACCACTGGAGACGGCATCAAAGACTTCAAATGCCGGTACCAGTTCTCTGGCACCGTAGACCTTTACCGTGATGCGGCCACCGCTCATCGCTTCGATCAGGCTGGCAAGGTTGTTGGCACCCGTCCCCAGCCCGGGGAAATTCTTCGGCCAGGTGGTCACCATCTTCCAGCTGAAGGTCTGCTGCTGCGACGCAACCCCGGCACCCGCCTGTTTCGCCTCCTGTCCACAGCCACTGATTAGCCCGCCCGTCAGCAGGGCGCCCGCCCCGGCTGTGCCCAGAAAATGTCGTCGTTTCATAACAGCACCTGTGGTCAATTCATCAGCCGGGCATTGTACTGTGGATGCAGGGAAAACGCTGGTGATCGTCACTTTCATGCGTCAATTACCCGACTGCGATTAATCCGCGAGTAGCCTTGATATTACGCAATGTTATGACATAGTATTCAGCGAACGCATTCGGTATCAGGTCTAGCGTACTAAATTATAAAATAATATTTAATCCGAACATTCATGCAACCCGACGGGCAGAATATGGCTTACATGATCAAGGGGAGTCCGGGGCGGTAACATGTTAGTCGAAATCAAAGGCATTCGTGCGCGATTCATCTCCCTGATTATCATTGGTTTATTGCTCGCTCCACTGGCCGGCCTGGTATGCGCATTGCTGTTTGGCCTGATCACCCCCGCGGAGCTGAAATCCGATCGAACCATCGTCTTGCTGGCCGCCTTTGTGGCCATCATGGCCAGCTGGGCTTATCTCCATTTTTCCAGATATTTCAGCCCGATATCCAAAAATAAAGACGGCCATGCGCTAACCGGCAACCTGCCGGACCAGCAACAGCGGCGGCTGGCGCGCTTCGGCCGCGACTACTGGTGCTTCTTCCTCTTTTATGCCCTGGCCATCCCGTCACTGTTGTTTATCGCCATCGAAAAGCCCGTCGCCAGCGAAGCGGGAACCTTCCTGCAGCTGATACTGCTGCAATTGTCGGTGGTGGCGCTGGTCGGTCTGCCCGGCTACCAGCTGGGACTCGACCAGATTGGCAAACTCGCCGGTCACCTGAGCCTGCATAGCATCCAGGTCAGCCTGAAATCCAAGATCATGCTGCTGGGTGGTTTTGTACCGCTGCTATCCTATACCGTGCTGATGAATTATTACTGGCAACAAACGGGCAACCTGTCTGCCGGGCACATGGCCATCTGGCTGACACTGGTGTGTATCACGGGCATTATTACGCTGTTTTCCGTACGCAGCGTCGCACAGTCACTGGAACCGATGCAGGAACTGATCATGCGCAGCGGCGCCTCGCTGCACGCCGAACTGGCACGGTTGCAGCCACAATCAACCGACGAAATCGGACTCATGACGCAAACACTGAGCAAACTGTTCCGGCGTCTTGGCGAACAGGAATCACACATGCGCGCGGTCGTTGAAACCGCCGCGGAAGGCATCATCGTCGTCAACCGCAAGGGCCTGGTGGATACCTTCAATCCGGCGGCTGAAAAACTCTTCGGCTACCTTGCGGCGGAAATTCGCGAGCGCCCGCTGAAGCTGTTGTTACCGACACTGCTGGATGCCAACGGCAAGTGTCACACCACCGAATCCGAGCGTGAAATCATCGGCTACCATCGCAACGGCACGCCCATGCACATGTCGGTACGTGTCAGTGCCATGAAAATCAGCGGTGAATGCCTGTTCACCATCCTGGTCGCCGACATCACCCAGCGCAAGGCCATGGAGGACCGGCTGCGCGATGCCGAATGCCGCTACCGCGACCTGGTGGAAACGGCACACGACATGGTGTGGACGCTGGATACCGAGGGCCGTCTGACCTATTTAAACAAGGCCTGCGAGGGTATCTACGGCTACCCTGCAGATGCCATGCTGCATCACCAGCTGCATGAATACCGCTCACCCGATCATCCGCCCATTGACCAGCAAGCCATACTGCAACTCATTCAGGGTGAGGACACGGTGCAGTTTGAGACGGTGCATCTTGACCGCGACAGCAAGCCGCACTTCCTCAGTTTCAGCGCCCGCTCACACAAGGATGCCAGCGGGCATGTCATTCGCATCAGCGGCACCGCGCGTGACATCACGGAACAAAAGGCCTTTCAGCACCAGCTCTCATACCACGCCGAACATGACCCGCTTACCGGCATGTTCAACCGCCACTATTTCCAGGAAGAGCTGGAACGTACCGTGGCACGTGTGGCACGCAATGGCTCTGACTGTGCACTGTTTTATATCGATCTTGACCAGTTTAAATACATCAATGACACGCTTGGCCATGCGGCCGGTGACCGCCTGCTGGTCGATGTCGCCGCCCTGCTGGTATCCCATGTGCGTGAGGGTGACCTGCTGGCACGCTTTGGTGGTGATGAATTCACGCTGCTGCTCTACAACATTGACAAGCAGGATGTCCTGCGGGCAGCAGACAACTTTCGCTGCCTGTGTGACGAGTACCGCTTCACCGAGGACGACAAGTCCTTCACCATCAGCTGCAGCATCGGTGCCGTGATGATCGATGATTCCGTCAGTTCTGCCGCGGAGTTGCTGTCACATGCCGACATGGCCTGCAACATGGCCAAGCAGCAGGGACGCAATCGCGCCACGCTGTATGACCCGGCAGATCTCGGCAAGGCCGACATGGCGGCCGATATGAACTGGGCATCGCAGGTACGCGATATGCTGGAACACGACAAGTTCCAGCTGGTTTACCAGCCGATCGTTTGCACCGCCAGCGGGGCGATCAAGGACTACGAGGTACTGGTACGCATGATCTGCGATGATGGCCAGATCATCCTGCCAGGGGGCTTCATGCCGGCGGCGGAACGCTTCGGTCTCATTCACAGTGTCGACCGCTGGATCGTCGGACGTGCAATCAGGCAGCTGGCCAGCCTGCATGAAAGCGGCCATCGCGCCAGCTTCTCCATCAACCTGTCAGGCAAGGCATTTGAAGACGCCGCCCTGCTGCCCCTGATACAGGAGTTGCTGGACAGCACCGCCCTCGACCCGACCTGGGTAACCTTTGAAATCACCGAGACCGCGGCGATTGCCAACCTCGCCGCCGCCGAGGAATTCATCAGTGCCCTGAAGGACATCGGCTGCCAGTTTGCGCTGGATGACTTCGGCTCCGGCTTCTCATCCTTTGCCTACCTGAAACACCTGCCGGTCGACAAACTGAAAATCGACGGCGCCTTTGTAAAAGGCATGGCACACAGTACGGTTGACCAGGCCATGGTTGAATCCATGAACCAGGTCGCGCATGCACTCGGCAAGCGCACTGTTGCTGAATGCGTGGAGAACGAGGAAACGCTGCTGTTACTCACTGAAATGGGCGTTGACCTGGCACAGGGAAATTACCTGGGCCGCCCCAACAATGTGCTGGCCAGCTTCAGCCACCACGACCCGTCGGCCGACGCAATCGCACAACCGACCCGCGCCGGTTAACGCTTGCCAGCCGGCTGGCCTGTTTCAATCCAGCTTCATACCGTTGCGCTGCTCCCACTGCCTGATATTCTCCCGCGCATCCCTGAAATAGGCGGTACGCTTCAGCAGTGCGAGCATGATGCGGTTGAGGATACGTCCCGCGGTACGCATGGGCCGGATGACGTCGAAGAACAGTACCACCCGCTGCTCCCCGGTATTGTTCTGCACCTCATGTTCATAGGCGTCGTCGAACACGATGCACTTGCCCTCATCCCAGTGGAGAATCCGGTCATCCACCCTGATCCAGCACTGTTCACGCTGCGCCGGGACGATGAGTCCCAGATGGATTCGCACGATGCCCCTGGTCGGCCCTTTATGGGGCGGTATGCGGTAACCGGGTTTAAGGATGGAAAACCAGGCGTTCTGCAGTTCCGGGCACCTTTCCAGCAGCCGGGTGGTCTCCGGACAGCGCTCACAATTGCTGTCGACGCGGTGCCCCAGACCATAAAAAATGAAGGTTTTCCAGTTGTCGCCCTTCGAGATGCGTTTCTGGTCCGGTGAGATGTCATGGAATGATGGCAGTGAGTCCCGGTCCTGCAGCACCACGTCCAGTTCCGCGCGAATCTTTTCCCAGTTGGCCTCGAAATCGCTGGTCCACGGGAAGATAGCAGGATCTAAAACCGGTGTAGTAGCAATCAATGACTGACTGCTTATGAAGCGGTCGGTCAGATGCAGGACACGTTTGCCGGTTTTCTTGATCCAGCCACGGCGCAGTTTTTCCAATCTTGATGCAGTTCCCATGTGGACACCTGTCTAGTCAGTAAACGCGTGACTGACAGCCCCGGGCTATCAGGCGCGGACTGTCGCATCGTATTATACGTGCTCTGCCGACCGGCGGGCGCTACAGGAGCAACAGAATAATGCAACAACGCACAGACCGCTTTCCCGACTTCTTCGTGGTCGGCGCTCCGCGCTGCGGCACCACGGCGATCAGCAAGTACCTGTCGAGGAACCCGCACATCTGCTTTTCCCGGCCCAAGGAACCGCACTTCTTCTCCATTACCCTGCACGAAACGCCGGACGCGGACCTGCACAGCGACTACCTGGAGCTGTTTTTCCCTCACTGCAGCGGTGACTACCAGGCAACAGGAGAAGGCTCGGTCTCCTATCTCTATTATCCAGAGGCAATCAGGCGCATCCAGCAGCTGAATCCGCAGGCGCGTTTTATTGTCATGGCGCGCAATCCGGTCGACATGATTCACTCCTATCACGCACGGCTGCTGGCCATCCTCGATGAAGACGTGGAGGATTTCGCAACGGCCTGGGGGCTTCAGGAGGCCAGGGCACGGGGCGAACAGCTGCACGGATACGCTCGGCAGCTACCGGCAGATACTGGATTTCATCAAGGTGGATTACGACGGGCAGACGGAATTCCCCCCGCTGGAAGTCTCAAAATTCTATCGTTACCGCTGGCTGCACCTGCTGCTGAAGCGTCCACCCACAAGGGTGGTGAAATACACGCTCAACATCGAACAGCGTGCCCGCCGCAAGGGCAAGAAAAAATCGCGGTTGAAGCGCCTGCGAAAATGGCTGCTCAGAAAGAACACCGTGGTCAGAAAACGGCCACCGCTGGACCAGGCCATGCGCAAACAGCTGCATGAGACATTCGCCGCTGATATAGAGAAACTCGGCCGCCTGCTGGATCGTGACCTCAGTCACTGGCGCTGACACGGGGGAACTAACGGAATACCCCACGACGGTACAGTCGCCACACCAGCCCCCAGCTGTAAAGCAGCGGATGACGGCGCATCTTCGGGGTCACCTCGATGTGAACACCGGTATGACGTTCCAGTTTCCAGGCGATGTAATCCATGCCGCCCTGGAAGGTAAAGGTCGCCTTCATCAGTCTCAGCAGCGACAGCAGCTTGCCCTGCAAGCGGCGCAGCCACCAGCCTGCACGGCCCAGCAGGCGGGTGTGCCGTGGAATGCTGACAACATAGTGCATCGATGATGCACCCTGCTCGTGCTTTACCTCGAACGGCACTGCATTCATCGCCAGGGAGGTGACCGCACGGTAATGTTCCTGCCAGGCTTCATAGAGATGAATGGCACGCTCCGGCTTCTCCGCACGCAATTCAGCACGGTAGCTGAGCGCCAGTCCCTGTTGCCAGATTGCAGCGTAATCCAGCCGTTCCGGCAGTGCGGGCAGCACCCGCGTGAGGAAGGTCAGCAGTGCCTGCGCAAGTGCCCAGTGTACCCGTCGGCCGGTCTCACTGTCGCGGCTGTAGAGCAATCCGCAGGGTTGTGAGAAGCGCCCCCACAGGTAGGAATGGAACCATTTCATGGAGGTACCGCGCTCCAGGTCCCGCAGGGAGATGACGGCATACTTGGCGCGTACCCGTTGCCCGTTGACCGCCACCTCGAGGTAATAGACATTGGGTGGCAGCAGCCTGTTGAAAAGCGCGGGGAGCGATTTGCCATAGGCCTTGCGGTAATCGTCGACCACCAGGTACAGGTCGACCAGCCCATCCAGGGCATCGCCACTGCGCAGGCTGGAGCCATAGAACAGCATGGCAGCGACGGATTCGCTGTAACGCTGCAGCAGTGCATCGCGCAGCGCCAGCAGTTCACGGCTGCAGGTCAGTGACGTCCTTTCAGCAAGCAGCATTGTCAACGGCTGCAACGAGTGCTCGCTGCTCATAGCGGAGTCGGACAAGGGTTACGCTGACCTCGTCTCCTGCAGGTGCCGTTCATGTGGCCGGCAAACTGCAACTTACTGGGTAAACCAGCGCGCCGCCAGCGTCTGTTCGCTGCGCGTCAGGTCGATCTCTGTCAGCCAGGATTGCAGCGGGCCCGAGGTGACACGTGAAAAGATGCCCATGGCCAGCCGCAGCAGCAGAAAGAGAGTGGATGCCAGCGTCCACAGGGCGACGGCTTCCAGCCCCAGGTCCGGACGTCCCGGCAACAGGCTGATGGTGAATATAACAAGACACGGGTTGCGGCGTGCCGTGATCAGACGATTGAAAGAGTCGACAGGCCGCCAGCTGTAAATGCCAAACCTGGCCATACGACTGAAGATGCCCTCCACCACCCGGCCGGCGATATAGCCTGCAAAAACCAGCGTGATCACGGTATTCAAATCGACGCTCAAAAAGGCGGGGGCGAATGAGGTCAGCCCCAGCCCCCAGGCGAGATACCAGAAGGGTGGATGCAGCAGGTCGAGGATATGATCGAAGTAGTTTCCCAGCGGGCTTGATGTCACCGTCACCCGTGCCAGCTTGCCATCTACCGTGTCGAGAAAGGTCATTAGCCAGCCGCTCAACAGCCCGGCGACGAATTCACCCTGGTAGAACAGCACGCCGGCCACGATGGCAAGCACCCAGCTCAGTGCCGTCACGTGGTTCGGCAGCAGACGCAGGCGGACACAGAGTCTTGTAGCCCAGCGGGCCGGTGCCGGCCAGACCCATTTGGTCACCAGGTCGGTGATGCCCTTGTAGGCAGTCTTGAAAAGATGCTGTTCCAGCGCCCGGCTGTTCTCTTCATTGACGAGCAGCACAAAGGCTGCATGCGCCTTCTTCAGCCGGATGTGCGTTTGCGGAACAAGCGTATCCGGGGTTGCGATGTTGAGCACGACCGGCGGTTCCTGACGACTCCCCCTGATATATTCCATCACCCGCACAGCCGCCGCTGCCGTGGTATGTGCCGCGACCGGTACCCGGTTGTCATCCCCGCCCGCCTCCAGCAGCGTATCCGCGGCCGCAACAAGACTGGTAATGACACGAACGTCATACAGGTAGTCACCCCGAAACAGGACAACATCGGCGTCCGCGGGCAGCTGCTGCAGGTCGTCGACAAACTCAATCGAGCGATTGGGGTCGAGACCTGGAAGTTTCCGTTTCAGGGTCGATAATTCCCACTCAAGTTCGCCCCTGATGCGTTGCGAGGAAGACAGCCCCCACAGCTGAACGGAGGTTTCATCGAAGACATGGACATAGCACGGCATGGTATGCGGCGATGAGTGAGCAGAATCTGGCTGGGGTGAAGTGTCTATCCGGGTTACCCTTTTGGCAGTCGTCGTGACGGATTAGCGTATAGTATACCGGTGAGTATCGTAAAGTCAGCCGACTCCTCCCCGGCCGAGGGCAAGCCCAATGAACAGGTCGCAGGGTGTGATACAGAAGGCTATCTGTTCGCCCATATATCGGATCCCCATCTCTCCACGCTGGAGGGCGTCAGGCGCCGTGACCTGCTGAATAAAAGGCTGCTCGGCTATTTGTCATGGAGGTCTCACCGCCGTGACGAACACCGCGCCGACGTGCTGGCCGCACTGGTAAGCGACCTCAAGCACTGCCGGCCGCGACACACCGTGATCACCGGTGACCTGACGCATCTCGGCTTGCCGGACGAGTTTCAGGAAGTCGCCGGCTGGCTTTCCGGTCTTGGCCCACCCGAACAGTTCACCGTCATACCCGGCAATCACGAAACCTATGCCAGGTCGCCCTGGGAAGAGACCTTTGCCCACTGGTTGCCTTACCTCGCATCGGATGTCCCGGCAGCTGCGCCTGCCGACCTGTTTCCCAGTCTGCGTATCCGTGACCACATCGCCTTTATCGGCCTGTCGTCGGCGCGGCCATCGGCACCCTTGCTCGCCACGGGTCGCCTGGGGAATACCCAGTTGCAGGCCCTGGGCAGGATCCTGGCGGAGACCGGTGAACGCCGACTCTTCAGGGCATTGCTCATTCATCATCCACCACTGGCCGAAACCCTGGGATGGCGCAAGCGCCTCACGGATAGCAGTGCCCTGCGTCATACCCTTGAACGACACGGCGTGGAACTGGTTCTGCACGGACACGCTCATCGTGCAACCCTGGGCAGGCTCGACACAGCAGCCGGCCATGCACCGGTGATTGGCGTGCCCTCGGCTTCTGCGATAGGACACAAGCCCGGGCGCAGGGCGCGCTACAATCTCTGCCGGGTAAGCCGCACGCGTTGCGTAGGCCCACTATGCGCCTCGAAATCGTGACCATTTGTACTCGTTCTCCCATCATGCTCGCTACGATCACCTAAGTCCGACAGGCTCCTAGAAAGCGCGCCGCATCGATACAGCGCCAACAAACACGATGGCAACAATCGGCAGCAACACCATCAGCAGGGGACTCAGGTTCAGCATGAGACCGAGGTTGGCCAGTAACTGGCTGATCAACTGAAAGGAGAGCCCGGTGATGGTGGCCAGAACGATCCTCTTTCCCATAGTGGAGACTCGCATGGAGCCGAACACAAAGGGAAACGAGCACAACATCATGACGACGACAATTATTGGCAGCGTGACTTTCTGCCAGAACACCAGCTCGAACCGTTCCGTTATCTGCCCGCTGGCACGCAGGTAATTGAGATACTGATACAGGTCTGATGGCGGCAGGCTGTTGATGGGCAGTTCCAGGACCTGCAACTGTTTCTCCGTGAGGTAAGACTCCCGGGCCAATCCCGCTTCATGCCGGGTTTCGACAGACCCCTGCTGGTAGTTCTTTACAAGCAGATCCTTGTATAACCACTGCTTGCGGTTGTTCGTCTCGGCCCGGTCCGCGTGCAGATAGCGGCTGAGCTGGTGATTTTCCGGATCAAACTCAAAGACGTGAATATCTGCCGGCGTATGCCCCTGGTATATGTTGCGAACATTGACGAAGCGATTGTCCTTGTGGATCCAGAAGCCATGTTCCTCGATCAGGACATCGACCCCGGACAGCGCCAGCGACTGCCGTTTCAGCGCCTGCTGATGCAGCGGCGGCGCAATCCACTCCATGATAATGATGACCATAAACATAAACAGGACACCGGACCTGAGCGTCGCCAGTCCGATGCGTGCGATTGAGATGCCGCAGGCCCGCATGGCGGTCAGCTCCTTGGTATGCGCCAACCCGCCAAGTGCGACACTGGTCCCCAGCAGGGCAATAAACGGCGCCAGGCTCAACAAATAGCCCGGCATCATGAAGGCTTCGTAGACAAATGCATCAGACAGCCCGTAGTTTCCGACCCCAACATCATCCAGCTGCTGCACCAGATCCAGCAACATGAACAAGGGCACCAGAATGAGCGCCACCAGCAGGATACTGCGTGCCAGTATTTGCCCAATATAGCGATCCAGGATCATGACCTGATTCCTGGCCGCAAGACTGACCGCAATAGCGGCCACAATAGCAGCACCACGGTCAGCAAACCAAGCAGTACGTGTGGCCACCAGACGCCGGGGATGATGCCGACCACACCCTGCTCGACCCAGGTCTTTGCCATCACATTCAAGCCGTAAAACAAGGCGAACACCAGTGCGGCGACGATGGTCCTTGAATAACGTCCACTGCGCGGTGCGCTGCGACTCAGTGGCACACCCAGAACACCAAGCAGCAGTGTGGTAACGGGTGTGGTCAGTCGCCACTGGAACTCGGCAAGATCGTCAGGCTCGCTCGAACCGACAAGCTGCAGTGTGCCTGCAGCCTTGCTCCTGTAGCGTTCGAGATACTCGTTATCAGGCTTGAGCAGCACTGACAACTCCTTGAATTTCAGGGTCAGATCAAGGGTGCCGTCGAGATCGACCTGATATTGGGTACCCTCAAGGAATTGCAGCTCGGGGGCTGCAAACGGGTCTGTCACCGGCTGCCAGGCCTGTCGTGCATTAATGATGTCTACCTTGCGCTCCTTGATCCTGAAAAAATACACCTGTTCGAGCCGCTTCTGTCGTTTGTTGATGCCTTCCACGAAGATCACGGTACCGGAGTCTTCCGCTGAATAAAACTGACCCGCTTCCAGCTTGTTCAGGTTGAAATCCGCCTCCGCCTCCGCCTTCAGCAGATAGCTTTGCTGGTACGCCCAGGGGCGTACTGCCAGTGACAGTCCGGCGACAACAATCGCCACCGCCAGCGACAGCCACAGCACACTGCGCACCACCCACAGCTCACTGATACCGGTGGCCTGCAGCACCACCATCTCGTTATCGCTGTAGAGTCGCCCCATACCCAGTATGACGGATAGATAAAGCGCGACAGGCAACAGCACTTCTATGGCGATAAGCGACCTTAACAGCGTCAGGTAGATGACCGTACTGGCCGGCAACAGGCCGGCTGCCGCGTCCGCCGTGTAGCGAACCGCGTTATAGCTCATAAAGATGAAAACCAGTATCGCGGTCACGGTAACCAGCGGCATGGCCATTTCACGGATTAGATAGCGGTTGATAATCAATGCGGTCGCTCGTGCAAAAGAATCTGTGGCTCCGGTGGCACCTGCCGGTAACGGCCAATAACCGCCCGGCGGCTATGGTTTGCCTCCCGGGTGTCGTGAAGCCCGGTGAGCCGACTTGCCTGCGGCAGGTACTTTACAATAAATACAACCTTGTATTTGCTGATTATGCATGTAAGATCATCGAGTTGTGACTCATAACCCTGTTTGACTGCGCGATTGATGGTGTTGTGACTCGGCAGGACAAGCAATTGGCGCAGGGTGACAGGAACTACACGACCATTCCCCTGCACACTGGCATGGCGCGGATAACTGGCCGCACAGACCAGGACTCCGCTTACCTTTACAGCAAAGAGATTAAACATTGTGAAAGCAATCATACTGAGTGCCGGGCATGGGAGAAGGTTGTTACCGATGACAGCCGAAATTCCTAAGTGCCTGCTTGATATTGAGGGTCGCACCGTTGTCGAGTGGCAGATCGATCACCTGCTCGAGAATGGTGTCAACCATATCACGGTTGTGGTCGGTTATGGCGCCGTGCGTGTTCAGTCGCTACTGGACCAGCGTTACGGTGCGAAGCGCATCAGGACGATCTATAACCCGTTTTTCGATGTGGCCGACAACCTCGCCACCGTGTGGATGGCCAGGGAAGCGATGAGCGGGGATTTTTTACTGCTCAACGGTGACACCCTGTTTGAGCCCGCTATCGTGAAGCGCCTGCTGGGCTCACCGCTCAGGCCCATCACCCTGGCCAGGGACCACAAATCGCGTTATGACTCCGACGATATGAAGGTTTGCCTGGATGGCAATCGCCTGCTGAGAATAGGCAAGGATCTTGACGCCGACAGTGTCGACGGCGAATCCATTGGCATACTGTTATTCCGCGAACAGGGCGGCGAACTGTTCAGGGATGCGGTGGCGCAGACCATGTACACACCGGTAGCCCTGCAGCAGTGGTATCTGTCCGTTATCGACCAGCTGGCATCCGGGGGACACGTCTGGAGCCAGTCGATCAATGGCCTGCAATGGGGTGAACTCGACTATCCTGTTGACCTGGACAAGGCGTTGAAGATGGCCGCCGGCTGGCTGGCCGGTGAAGCAGGCGACGTCCAGGCTATTTAGTCCGATAGCCTGAACCGCTGCACGAAGGCCCCGGTCAATCAGTTTGCCCGGGGCTTTTTCTTTTGCGCCACGATCTGCTGTACCAGGCGCCAGTCATTCTCGCTGTCCACATCCACGGCCGCATCGGCATAAGGCATGATGACAGCGCCGATCTTCATCCCGAGTCTGCCGGATAGTCGTGCAAGCGCCTCTTGCAGGGACAGGCGTCCGAGCAGGTATTTGAACACCGGCCACCAACCCAGGATACCGATCACCCGCCAGGGATGCTTGCGCTGACTCTCCACCTTGCGCCACAAGGCGGTAATGCTGCGTGCGCGCGGCGTCATGAAGGCAAACAGGTTACAGCTGCAGTAGTCCCGGTCGCTGAAGCGCAGCTGCGTCCTGTGCATGTCAGGATAGGCTGCCGCAACCCGTTCATGCGCAGCCAGCGCAACCACCAGGTCAAAGTCGGCAGTGCGTGCCTGTCCGCAAAAATGATCGATAATCTGGCTGCTCAATAAAGCGTGATCGGCGGTCGTCAGCAATACCGGTTGTGATTCCGGGATCTGCTCCATGGCGGCGGCGGCACTGGCACTCGGGCTGTCCCTGCTGGCCGTCCAGCCGTAGTCACCTGCATCGACCCCGGACATGAGCGCCTCGTCCTGTTCGAGCAGAGGCCTGGGCGGGCCACACAACAACCGCGGTCCAACCTGCAGGCTCTGTCCCAGCGCATTCAGAACCCGCAGCACCATGGGCGTGCCAGCGACCGGTGCCAGTGCCTTGCAGGCCACAGCGGCGGCCCTTGCGACAGGGTCATGGGGGTTGCGGTCGGCCGCCATGACGATGGCGCTGAAGGGAGTGGCGGGAAGTGCGCTGTGCATGCTCGGTTGTTATTTCTCCTGGCTGTCGGCCACTACCCGGAATTCAGGCCAACGTTGCCGGATAGTCAGAGTTCTTTTTGATAGATCCGGTAACGCTTGTAGGGATCGGCGCCAAGTGATTCCAGAATATGCCGCATGTTGCGATTGTCCTCCAGGATCCATGACATCTCTACCTCGTTGATGCCCTGCGACGTCACCGGTAATCGAATAGCGTCCATCATTGTATAGGCCAGCGCGAGTCCCAGCGCGCTCTTTTGGTATTCCTGGCGCACACCCATCAGGGTAACGCGGGCCGTTTTCAGCTTGTGTCGCTTCACGCGCCACAACAGTTTCAACCATCCCAGCGGCAGCAGGCGTCCATCGAGGTCCCGGGCTGCCTCATTCAGGTTGGGCAGTGCCACGATCATGGCCGCGGGTTTGCCGTCGACCGAAGCGATCTGGATGAAATCCTCATCCACCAGTCGTACCAGGTTATGCCCCAGCTCATCAAATTCTTCACGGGTGAAGGGTACGAAACCCCAGTTGCCTGCCCAGGCGTCATTGAACAGCTCACGTAAAACAACCAGATCCTCTTGCAGACGATAACGCCTCAAGGGCGAGACAGTTATCCGTGTGGAACTCTTTGCGGTCAATTTCTGCATCGCCGCGGGCACAACAAAGTCGGTATCCAGACGATAGGCGAGCAGATCCATGGCCTTGCTGTAACCAAGCGACTCCAGCCTGCCGGCATAATAGGGTCGTGCATGTCCCATCATGAAACAGGGCGGTGTTTCGAAGCCCTCCACCAGCAGGCCGCATTCATCATTGATTGAAAAGCTGAAGGGGCCCTGTACCCTTTTCATTCCCTGTTCCCTGAGCCAGTCGCATGCCGTCTCCAGCAGTAGCCGGAAAACAGCCGCATCATCGTCTGCCTCGAGAAAGCCGAACAGGCCGGTTGCGTCGTCATACCTTTCCAGGCGCAACTGGTCCACCTGGGCGCTGATGCGCCCCACGGGTTTTTCATTTCGAAAGGCCACCCAGGCCTGCCAGCTGGCGTGTTTGAAATAGGGGTTTTTCGCTGACAGATGCTCTTTTCGCTCAAGCAACAGCGGCGGTATCCAGCAGGGATCGCCAGCATAGATGGGCCATGGCACACGAATGAAACGTTCCAGGTCCTTTGCGTTCAGGACCGGCAAGATGCCGAGTTCGCCGTTATGATCAAACTTTTCGGGGGCGGTCATTTTCTGGGCTCCGGATCTGCCATTACATCCTCTGCGTGGCGGGGTATGCTGGTATTTCGTGCATAATACAAAATCTGGCAGCAATAAACAGAAGGTCACGGTTGCAGCTTACCGCCATACCCCGGGGCATGATGGAATGGTGCAAACCGGTTTTTCAGAAACAGGGAGCAATCGTCTTGAATGCGACAATGAAAAAATTCGGTGCGCCGGCCACCCTGATCAGGGATTATGATCACTGGGCGGTATTGTTGCGTCCCGGGCAGGTAACGCTTGGTTCGCTGGTACTTGTATGCAAAGAGCCGCGCACGGCTTTCTCCATGATCAGCGCTGCCGCCTTTGCCGAATTACAGTCTATCACCGGCCATATTGAAGGGGTGCTTGGCCGCATGTTCAACTATGACCGGATCAACTACCTGATGTTGATGATGGTTGATCCAGATGTGCATTTCCACGTCATTCCGCGATATGAAGAAATGCGGACATTCTCCGGACAGACATTCATTGACCCTGGCTGGCCCGGCCCCCCGGATCTGGCCAGTCTCAACGCCACCAGTACCGAACAGAACACACAGATCCTCACTGCATTGAAAGCGGACTGGCCCTGATAGTCGCCTGCAAGTCAGCGCAAGTCCTGTGCTGAGCGCTCCGCTCGCCTCGGAGTGTATTATTTCAGTGATCGATGCCGCCATAGCAGAAGGTGCGGGGCCCTCGCGGCCGGCACTGGCCGAGCGCGCGGGAGACAGGCTCATAGTGCGGATATCTGACGGCTGCCAGACGTACACTGCTGCTGCGGTATCTTTGTTACACCGAATGGCACAAGGTGACCAGCTAATGGCGTGAAATGGCGCGAAAACAATCACCTGTCCGTATAGTATGAAACTGTGACCTGCATTGGATCGTCGAGTTGGACAGTTGGCGTAAGGTGACCAGGCTCAAATTTTACAGTCGCTGAAGTTCGGTGGCAATCAGCAAGCCTGGCACAATGACCGACACCAGGCTGTTGCACTCCGAACCCTATCTTCATCGAGCCAGGTATTTCATAGAGATGCGGGTTGCGATTTGTCAGTAAATCTTGGAAAATGCATAAGTATTTGCCTATGTTATGATTTTGCAGCCAATTTTATTACAGGTCAATTACTTGCTGGATACCTGTAGTGGGTGTGGGTCCCCCGGCACAAGATCGTGGCCCAGGGACCCGGGTGTGTAATTTCGAGGTACGCTGCAACCCTGCGGGTGAACCCGGGACTGATGATTGTGATTGTAGATAACGGCTAGTTAACAGGAGACGACTCTTGGGCTTGGAAGCAACAACAACCGGTAACAACCTGCCATTGAGGGCTGCGGATTTTCCGAATCTTGCAGCGGCCCTTGATTATGCTGCGTTGGGGCGAACAGGATGTAACTTCTATACCAGTCGTGGCGAACTCTACGCGGTGCTCACCTATTCACAGCTGAGAGAGCAGGCACGGGGACTGGCACGACGCCTGCGCGGCCTCGGTGCTGCGCGCGGTGCACGTATGGTCATCGTGGCGGACACCCATCCCGATTTTCTGCGCTTTTTCTTTGCCTGTCAGTACGCGGGCCTGGTTCCTGTGCCGCTGCCGATTCCCCACAACCCCGGCAGCCACAAGGCGTATGTTGCGCAGATACAGGCAATGACACGAGGCTGCCAGGCGTCGCTGGCGGTTGCACCGGCGGATTATTCAGAGCTGCTTGCGGATGCAACCGAGGGGCTGGGGCTGACGTTTGTCGGCACATCGGCAACCTATGACACCCTGCCTCAGCAGGCGGGTGAGCTGTCGCCGATGCAGGTAGATGAGCTGGCTTATCTGCAATACACCTCGGGCAGCACCCGTTTTCCGCGGGGTGTAATGATTACCCAGCGTGCCGTGCTCAACAATCTCTCGGGAATCATCACCGAGGGTATGGACATGCGCACGACGGACCGTTGTGTCTCCTGGCTGCCCTTCTATCATGACATGGGCCTGGTCGGCCTGGTGCTTGCGCCGCTGGCCTCGCAGTTGTCGGTGGACTACCTTGGCACGCGTGAGTTTGCAATGCGTCCACGCCAGTGGCTGTCACTGATGTCACGTAACAAGGCAACGATCTCGTTCAGTCCGCCGTTTGGCTATGAACTGTGCAACCGGCGATTGCGTGAAGGTGAGGCCGAGACCTTTGACCTGAGCGCCTGGCGAGTCGCAGGTGTCGGTGCCGAGACCATCCGGCCGCAGGTTCTGTATGACTTTGCCGAGGCCCTGGGCCCGAGCGGTTTCGATCGCAAGGCGTTTCTTGCCTGTTACGGGATGGCCGAGTGTTCGCTGGCGGTGAGTTTTGCACCGCTGGATGGCGGGCTGTCGGTTGACCATGTGGATGCGGAGCACCTGGCGCTGCTCGACCATGCACGACCGGCGACGGATGCGGTCAAAGAGCGCCTCAGTCAATTTGTGAACTGTGGTGTGCCGCTGTCGGCGTTTGAAGTGGAGGTAAGAAATGCCGCGGGTGATGTCGTGCCGGAACGCCATATCGGTGTAATCCACGTGCGCGCGCCGAGTGTCATGTCGGGTTATTTCAACGAGCCGGAAATCACCGCCGAAACGCTCTCGCCGGATGGCTGGCTGAACACGGGCGACATCGGCTACCGGGTAGACGATAGCATCATGATCACGGGGCGCAGCAAGGACCTGATCATCATCAACGGCCGCAATATCTGGCCGCAGGATCTGGAGCAGCTTGCGGAGCAGCAGCCGGATGTGCGTCCCGGAGATGCACTGGCATTTGCGGTACCCGGTGCGGGTGGCGCTGACGTAGCCGTGATGGTGGTCCAGTACCGCGACAATGACAGTGACAAGCGAGCGGAATTGATCAGGCGCCTGCAGGGACTGATCCATGCCGAGGTGGGTGTCGACTGTCACATCGAGCTGGCACCGTTACACACGCTGCCGCGGACTTCGTCGGGCAAGCTGTCCCGCTCCAAGGCAAGGCAGAATTACATCGACGCTCACCCGCTAAACCAGGCTGGTGTTCAGATAGAGAGGCAAGCGACGGCTGTCCTGTCACAAAAACAGGCCGGCTGACAACGCGTAGACGTCGCTGGTTCTCCATGTCACGAACCATTGCTGTAACCGGCGCCACCGGATTTATCGGCACCATGCTGACAAAACACCTGGTGACCGCCGGGTGGCATGTAAAAGCACTGACTCGTCCGCATTCCGCCCATAGACTCCCCGCGTCAGCCGGGCTAGAACCCGTTAGCGGTTCTCTGCAGGACAGCGCATCCCTGGATTGCTTGCTGCAGGGTGCCGATGCCGTGGTGCACTGTGCCGGCGCCGTTCGTGGCGTCACGGCAGCCGACTTCAACGCCGTCAATGTCGAGGGTGTGAAACAGCTGGTACGGGTGGCACTCGCGCAGTCGCCCAGACCCAGGTTCCTGTCGCTCTCGTCACTGGCAGCGCGTGCGCCGCAGCTCTCCCATTACGCATCCAGCAAGCACCTCGGTGAAGAGGCCCTGGCCGGCATGGCAGGTGACATGGAGTGGGTTGCGTTTCGTCCTCCCGCCGTTTACGGGCCGGGTGACCGGGAAATGCTGCCGCTGTTTCAGTGGATGGGCCGTGGCATAGCACCGGTACTGGGCGAAACCGGTGCCCGGGTGTCATTGCTGTATGTCGAAGACCTGTGCGCGGCCGTACTCAGGTGGCTGGATGCCGGACAGTGCCGTAGCGGAATTTATGAACTGAATGACACCCGGGCCGGAGGTTACAGCTGGGATGAAATCATCGCCGTTGTCTCGGCGCTGCGTGACAGACGCATTATCAGGGTGCCCTTGCCGGCAGCATTGCTGCGCTCGCTTGCAGCCATGAATGCCACCACTGCACGACTGATCGGTTATGCTCCCATGCTGACACCGGGAAAGGTGCGCGAGCTGCGGCATCCCGACTGGGTGGCGGATAACACGGCGTTGACGGCCGCTATCGGCTGGCAGCCGGGATTTTCCCTGCAGGAGGGTCTGCAGCGCACCATGGGCTGGGGTGGGCCCGGGCGTGGAGCGTGAGACCGGCCACGTCAGAAAATTTTATTGCGTATCTCGCCGATGACCGATAACGTGCATGCTGGATGTCGGCCAGCCGCACCCATAGAAGCACGGAGATAGACAAAGATGCAAAGCAAAGAGGCTATCCTTGATCAGCTGTACGTGCTGATTCGTCCATACGCCAGTGAACCGATTGAGCTCTGTGCAGAGACCGGCCTGATCAACGAAGTGGGCCTGGATTCAGTGAAGGTCATGGAACTGATGACGCAGATCGAGGATCATTTCGATATCTCAGTGCCCTTGAATATCCTTCCCAGGGTAAACAGCCTTGGTGATTTGGCAGAACAATTGCAACAATTGCTGAAAGACAGCTGATAGATGGCAAACCTTTTCAATAAATTCCGTTCCCTCGAGGAAACGCGTGCCGGGCTGGTAGCCGGCAGCGGCGTGGACCCCTTTCATGTCGTCGTAGAGCGCGTGGTTTCGGCCACTGAAGCGATCATCAATGGCCGCAAGGTCATCATGGCCGGCACCAATAACTATCTGGGACTCACCTTCGATCCGGAATGCGTTGCAGCTGCCTGCAGGGCAGTCAGTGAAGAGGGAACAGGCACCACGGGCTCGCGCATGGCGAACGGCAGCTATGCCGCGCATGTGGCGCTGGAGAATGAACTGGCGGCCTTTTTCAACTGTCCCGCGGCGATTGTCTTTTCAACAGGCTACATCGCGAACCTGGCGATACTCTCGACGCTGACAGGTTCCGAGGATGTCATCCTGCTGGATGCCGATTGCCATGCCAGTATCTATGATGGCACCCGACTCGGTAGTGCCCAGGTAATCCGTTTCCAGCACAACAACCCGGCAGACCTGGAGAAACGCCTGCAACGACTCGGTGACCGTGCCGGGAATACCCTGGTGGTGGTGGAAGGGATCTACAGCATGCTCGGTGACCGCGCGCCGCTACGCGAGATTGTAGACATGAAGAACCGCTATGGCGCCTTCTTGCTGGTGGACGAGGCCCATTCGCTGGGCGTTCTCGGCCAGCAAGGCAGGGGGCTCGCTGAAGCGCTCGAAGTCGAGGCCGAGGTGGACTTCATTACCGGCACCTTCAGCAAAAGCCTTGGGTCTATCGGTGGATTCTGCGTCAGCCGCTGGCCGGAGCTGGAAACTGTGCGCTATGCCATGCGTCCCTATATATTCACCGCATCCTCTTCACCGTCGCTGATAGCCTCGACCCGTAAAGCCCTCGAGATCCTCCACCGCAGCAGCGCACTGCGCAAAAAACTCTGGGACAATGCCACGCAGCTATACCAGGGTCTGGCGGCCATGGGTTTTGAACTCGGCCCTGAAATCAGCCCGGTGATCGCCGTGCGACTGCCCGCAACCGTTGCCGAGACAACCGCACTATGGAATGAGTTACTGTCACAGGGCATCTATGTCAATCTGGTCCTCCCCCCGGCCACACCGGGCGGCAAACCGCTGCTGCGCTGCAGTCTCAGCGCGGCCCACAGCCAGGCGCAGATCAACGCCATGCTGGACGCCTTTTCGCATTTCAAGGAAAAACTGCAGGCGCACGCCTGAGCACGCGCCAGGATATTCTGTATCCCCGGTTAAACCGCCCGCCTGCCGTCAGACTAGGTTACTGTCATGCACCTGTTGAAGACCTTTGCCCGTGCCTACCCGCTGCAGAGCACCATCATGCTGGTTGCGTTGCTGGTTGCCGGTCTGGTCGAGGGCATCAGCCTGACCGCGCTGCTGCCACTGCTGAACCGGGTCCTGGTGAGGACGGATCCGCCCGGGGATGATACGGCAGCAGTTGCGGCCGGCTCCGACTCCGAGGTCGGGGATACACTGCTCAAGGGTATTGAAGCCCTGGGCTTGACGCCCAGTGTCGAGATGCTACTGGTGGTCATCATAATCGGGGCGGTAATCAAAGGCGGCCTGGTGCTACTGGCCAAGAAAAGGGTTGGCTACATCGTTGCACAGGTCGCCACTGACCTGCGTCTGTCGATGCTGCGGGCCATGCTGGCATCGCGCTGGGAATACTTTCTGCATCGACAGATTGGACAGTTAACCAATTCCATGTCGATCGAGGCGGTCAGGGCCGCCAATGCCTACCTGCATGGCGCTACCCTGATATCACAGCTTATCCAGGCCCTTGTCTATGTCATTATCGCGACAATGCTGATGTGGCAGGCCGCCCTGTTTTCTATTCTGATGGGCACCCTTATCTATGTCGCACTGAACCGCCTGGTGAAGATGTCACGCAAGGCCGGCAAGCGCCAGACAAGCTTTACCAAGTTGATGATCGCGCGACTCGCCGATACCCTGCTGTCGGTCAAGCCGCTCAAGTCGATGGGACGGGAAGGCCTGGTGGATACCGTGCTGGTATCCGAGACGAAAAATATAAACCGGGCACTGCGCCGCGAGGTGGTGAGCTCCGAATTGCTTTCAGCCGGACAGGAAATACTGTTCGCGCTGGTGCTGGCGATCGGTATCTATGTCACGCTGGTAAAGTGGGAACTGCCGATTGCAACGGTGATGGTGCTGGGATTTCTTCTCTCCAGGATATTGAAGAGGACCGGCCAGGTGCAACGCAGTTACCAGAAGATGGCGGTCAGCGAGTCTGCCTACTGGTCGATCCAGAAGACTATCAGCAAGGCCGAAGAGGCGCGCGAGGACCCGGGGGGAGATCGTGCACCAACACTCGAACAGGGTATCGAGTTGCAGGATGTCAGTTTCTCCTACAAGGATAAACAGATACTGGAGCGGATAAATATCAGCATCCCCGTCGGTTCGTTTACCGCCATTATTGGACCTTCAGGATCGGGCAAGACCACCTGCCTCGACCTGATCATCGGATTGTTGCAGCCGGACAGTGGCATACTGCTGGTCGATGATATTCCGCTAAACGAACTCGACAGGCACCGCTGGCGGCGCACCATCGGTTACGTGCCACAGGAAACCGTTTTGCTGCATGATTCAGTACTCAACAATGTGGCGCTGGGTGACCCCGTTATCAGTGAAGCCGATGTCATTTCGGCCCTCAAGGAAGCGGGTGCCTGGGTCTTCGTGGAGGCTCTGCCCGAGGGCATCCATGACATTGTCGGTGAACGCGGCGGTAAACTGTCCGGCGGCCAGAGGCAGCGGATCATGATTGCACGTGCCCTGGTGCACCGGCCGCGGTTGCTGATACTGGACGAGGCAACCTCGGCGCTTGACCCGCAGGGTGAAAAGGCGATTTGCGAGACCCTGCACAAATTGCGCGGCGCGCATACGATCCTGGCCATCTCGCACCAACCCACCCTGCTGGACGCCGCCGAGCGGGCCTACCGGTTGCAGGATGGACGTGCGCTGCTGGTAAAGGATGTTGCTGGCTAGCGGTAGTGTGGACGATTATGCATTACATGTTGATGAGCCGTAGTCAGAAATAATGAAACATACGGTTATAGGTGATGAAAGAGCCGATATCCACGGTTTTTATGTTACATAAAATTCATTGCCAAACGACAAGACCTTGATAGACTGCATGTTTTCCGCATCGCTTCCGGGTGAGAATTCTGTACTCTCAAGTACCTTTGAAGCTCGACTTTTATACAAATTCACCAAGTATTTTCAAAAGGCTGAATATACTTTTGCAATAGGTTCACTTGTTAAAAGTAATTGCCTCAGAGCAGACTACTGATAGGATTGTCGAAATGGCTAAAATTCTTATAGCGGTTGATCACAAGTGGCGAGACTTGGCTGGCCATGTTTATGCTGGACTGTTGCTTGAGCAACTTGGCCACGTGGTTCATTATGCAAGAAACAATCTGGAGAAAAACTATATTTCAACCATAAAACCAGATCTGGTATTAATGAATCACCTTATACCTCCCAAAAAGCAAGAGTTTGCCAAATATCTTCAAAGCCAAAATATTCGTGTTGTCATCTTGCCTACTGAAGGCATGCCAACATTGGATGGAATGAGGAATCATATGGGGGGGAAAGATTGCGATTTGAGCGGAGTGGATCTCCATTTCGTTTGGAACCAGCCAATGGCTGATATTCTGCAGGAGAATCAGACCTTGGCTGATGACAAAATAGTCGTGGCAGGCGTCCCTCGCTTTGATTTCTATAAAGAACCATTAAAGGCAATCCTTTTAACCAAGTCTGCTTTCCTTAAAAAGTACGAACTGGATTCCCGTTACCCATTGGTTACTTTCGCCACCAATTTCACTCAAGCATCATTCCACACATCCAATCAAGACTTCTATTTAAGAAATGCAAAAAAATATGGCCGAGACAAAGTATTTGAGGAATTGTACGGCGACCTTGGTGATGTTCCCAACAGGGATTACATATCCAGAGAGCTTTTCCTCAATGCGTTTGTCTCGCTCGTGCGGAACTTTCCTGAAGTCAATTTTGCTCTAAAACTCCACCCCACAGAAGACCACCAGTTTTATAAGGACCTCCTCAGAAAGGATTTATCCTCTTCTGCCAGCAGGGTGAGAATTATCGCTCATGAGTATAGCTGGGATGTTCTGAATGCAACCGATATAGAATTGAATCGTTCCTGCACAACAGCAATCGAATCCTGGCTTCTTGGCAAGCCGACAATCGAGATGCAGCTTAATCCGGATGAATATTATTTCTCTCCAGAGTTTGCTTCTGGCAGTGACATGGTAAGGTCTTCCGACGAGCTGATTGAGAAGGTTTCTAACTATCTTGCCGGAGCCTCAATTCCTGAAGACCTTCAGAAAGCCAGGGATCAATTTCTCCGCAAGTGGTGCAATTCACCGGATGGCAAGTCAACCAAGACGGTGGTAGATCATATTCATCATCTCCTTAACGATAACACTTGGATCCGGAAAACTGATGCTGACCTGACCGCGGACTGGAAACGAAGGATCTACTATTACCTTCTGACATCGGGAGATCATTTTGGTCACGACCTTCGTGTCTATGGACTAATGAATACATTGAACAAGAGCTATGTTGATAAACTGGGCCGATTCGACAAATATTTCCATAAACGCGACATCCTAGAATGGCAGCAGCGACTCTCTCAGAGGCCCGACAACAACTAGCTCATACTTTGATGGTGCCACTTGTCGAATCGTGCCCGAGGCGCTTCTCTCCTGCTCACACAGAGGCACATGAGAGACCGTACGGAAGCGCTGCTCGTTGCAGTAGCCACATGCGGCCATCCTGTTTCACTTCGGCGATCTCGACTTGGCCTTGTCTCTGCCCACCAAGCTTCCGAAAGGTCTCGATAGAGACCTTTCTTTGCAAGAACGGCCACTTCTCCTGCGAAGGTTTTAATAAGTGGGGATAACCCTAAGTTGCCTCGGACTATCCGCCAATATGGCGTCTACAAAGGTAACACCACAGAATCTCGAGATTGCCCGTCACTACACAAACAGCGCGCGCGCCGGGAAGGAATAGATATGACAACAAAAATCCTCATTCTCAATGAAGGAAGCCGCTGTCAAAATTGGGGGTTGCAGGCGTGCACCGAAGGGTTGTTGCATATCGTCGCACATGAAAACCGTGATGCGGATTTCATGCAATTTGACCATGCGTATATGCATCGAAGGTATTCTTTCGAGCCGAGATTTTTTGGCGGCAAGAAGCTTTTTGCATACAACAGCCGGGTAGCCAAAAAATACTTTCCGGTATTTCATGTGCTCCCGCGGGTGGCTGACGAATTTGAATATATTGCCGATTTGTGGCTGCAAGGAAAAGGAGGGCTTGGTGCCGACGAGTTCCTTGAAAAGGCCCGCGGAGCAGATGCCGTCATCTTTAATGCCGAGGGCAGCACGTATCGCGACAACAATATCTGCGCGCTTAAGGGTCTTTTCATGCTCTGGCTTGCCAAAATAAAACTCGGCAAGAGGTCCTTGTTTCTCAATGGGAGCGTCACATTGACGAGAGTGGATTCTACGTTACCTGCGATGGTCAAGAAGGTATTTAGTGCCATCGACATTGCAGCTGTACGCGAGCCAGATTCCTACCAGAACATACTTGAGTACTACCCGGAGTTAAAGGGCAAGATACGCATGGTTCCTGACTCGACATATGCGCTTGACCTTGAGCTTGATCAACTAACGCAGGGAGATTGCAAGTTTCTTGACCTGAACTTCTTTGCATTAAGCCTCAGTATGCTCCCGGTGGATTTTTGCAGGACGAAAGATACTTCGTCGCTGGTTCACATGATACAAGAACTCAAGAAGATCGTGCCTAACGCGGTATTGCTGGGGAAAGATAAGGAAGACCAAATACTCAAAGAAGTAGCACGGCTTACCGGGTCATTCTTTGTCGGTCCCTCGTACGATTATCAGAGTGTTTTGAATATCCTCAAACACGCTAAATTCTTTGTTTCCGGCCGATATCATAACTCGATTTTCGCAACCAAGGTGGGATGTCCTGTGATTCCATTGCATACTTCATCCCAAAAGATATATGGCCTTGCTTCGTTGTTCAACGGGACGATGCCAAAGCCTATTGATCCTACCGACCTTTGGAATGAGGAAAAGTTGGTACTTAACCACGCCAGCGCGATTCTTCAGCAAGGAGATTCGCTACGCACCGCGTACAAGCAGCGCGCTGCTGAACTGCGGGAGGAAGCACTCCGATTATCGGGGAGCATTCGCGATGTTCTAGGAGCCTGTCGGACTTAGGTGATCGTAGCGAGCATGATGGGAGAACGAGTACCTAAGTCCGACAGGCTCCTAGTGTAGGCTATTGCATGCGGCTGCCCGGTCATCAGCACCGATTGTCCGAGCGGTCCGCAATAGATCCTCGCTCAGGGACGCTACCGTGCATTGCTACCCTGGGGCGATGAAAAGGCCCTGGCGACAGCAATTGAGAATGCCCTTGAGGTCTCTCACAAGAAACCAAAACTTATTGTCAGGGGTTGTGTATTTTCTATAGAAAGGGCAACGGACAACTATCTTAAACTGATCAATACGGTTAGCAATAAACTTTGACCCCTGAACACTTCTTCCCGGAAATCCTTCCTTTTCAGATCATCAACTGGTCATGAGCTTGAGAATTTTGGCCGCCGGATCGCCAGGAATGAGCACTCGGCTACGAAAATGTCCTCCATTCTGTATCAGCTGGTTGTAACTGGATTTTTCTGTGAGATGATCGAGGAATTTTAACCAATCATCAGCACTGTCGAGCAGACTCAATGGATAATAATAACTCAGATCAAGTCCATATCTTGTTACGGCTACGGGAGTATTGGCCAGCGTGCAGTCAAGAGCTATGGTCGAGGGAGTGGTAATTACTCCCAAAGCATGAGCCAGCAACCAGGGGGTCGTCAACGCGGGCTCTTCCCTTTCAAGCAAATCCACAACATCGACATTCTCCATACTGATGAGTCTGGCTGTAAGTTCCTTGCTACGTCTACGCACTGAGAGGGGATGGGACTTCAAGACGAAGCGAAACTCCTGCTGCTGCCTGGCAGTCTCATCCAAATGGTTGAGAAATAATGCAACATACGCCTTGTCATATCGATCCCAATGCAGGTTGTCGAAGACTCCGATAATTGGGCGCGCACCTGCTTTTACTGGTGAGGCATTTTCTTTAACGAACAGAGTCTTCGGACAGCCTACGGCAATGGCTTTGTCTCGGGTGTCACTACTGACCCAAGCCGGAAGTTCCTCCGTCGGACCCCACGTCAGTAAAGTCTTTGCAGAAAACCTGACGTTGGGGCCATGAATATTCTTACAGTACGTCAAGCCAGGATTCTCGAAGCCATGTTGGATAGTGTAGGTCGAGAGGCCGAGCGCGTTGGCCAACCGAGTGATGATATAGGGCAATTTACGCCTTGCTCCGGTGGACTCTACTGTGGACAGGAAAATATCGGTCCACATCAGCTTGTTCAGGATCTTTCCCAGGTGATTTATACTGACGACCATCTCAATATTTGCATTTTTTTCTCTCAACACGGTCAGGACGTTTGGATACCTTCTCACACACTTGTTGACTACCCAAAATGTGGGACTTAAATTTCGATCAGCTTGGGCTTTTCCATACAAGCCTATCAGTAATTCAACATCATGTGGCCTGCTGATGAGCAGGACAATTCGTCGCTGAGGATAACCTCGTTGTACTTTACAAAAGGTTTTATAAAAAAAACGGTAAAATGGGGCGATTAGGGTAATAAAGTCAGCATACAATCGCGTCAGTTTTTTCTTTAGCATACGAGTTGTTCTCTATCATCCAGGCTGATGTGCCGGGAGGGCGCTCTAGGCCAGGGATCCCGTCATCAGGGAGAGAGTCGTAATGGTCAGTGCTATTTTCGTTGCTTCGTATAAATAAACTCAGCCAGTTAAAGGTCCCGGTAAGTATCGTTGCTTTCCATGAATTTATTCAGGACCATGGAAGCGGCTCGCTCCCCCATGATACTTTGCTGGTCCAAAAGATAGCTGCGCCGGATGGCGCAGGCAACCCCATTGCGGTGATACACAGGAACCCGCTGCTGGCGGGCGATAACCTGCTTGTCTGTCTGGTCATAACAGGCAAGACCGCTCACAAAACAGGTTTTCTCATCCGCTAATGTTGAAAATATGTCGCGAGCGGACACTGACTTTAATGGAATCAAAGCGATTGAGCTGTTTTCTGAAGCGTTCTACGCGCCGCTCAATGTCGGCTACGGTAAGTTCCGGAAAGCGATGATCGTGATAGGCCTGTCGTTTGGACCCGGGACGGTTGGTCTTGAGCAGTTTCTTGGTCGTCCTGAAGTTGCATTTCAACCACCCTATTGTGCGGGACAGCGCCGGAGACGGTAAAGGTGCCTGCTGGTCGTAACCAGAATCCATCAGCACATCAACCAGTCGCTCGCAGGCCAAAGGGCCTTCTTGCGCAGTCAGGTAGTGATCAATTAGCATCTTGCGTTCCTCACCTCCAGCAGCAGCTTTTTCACCAGAGAGGATCTGGCCAAGAATCAGTTTCAGTTCGTCGAAACTGAAGCACTGGTAGCTAAGCTTGGTTGGCAGGCCCTGCCACTCGTAGTCGTATTTCTTATTGAAAGAGGTAAGATAGGAGATGGCCGGAACTCGCAACAAATAGGCCTCGGCGCCCGTAGTGCAACCATTGTGGATCATTGCTTTGCAGGCCAGCAGCCAGGGAATGATGTTGCCAGAATTGTCGATCTTAATCTTTTTGAAACGGGTTGCAAGTTCGTTGTAAATATCATGGTTCTCGCTTGGGTGTGGGCGGAGCACAATTGTGTGGTCTGGAAATGCCTGGTGCAGTGTCGGTACCATCTGCAGGAAATCATCAAGAATCGCCAGTTTATGATCACGCAGTCCGGTTGCGAACTCCAGGGTCATCCCTTTACCCGCCTGGCCGAATTGCGTTTCGCCTTCCTTCGTTCCGGAAAGGAATAGCCCAAGACCAGGGATAAATGGGTTCACGTCGATAAAGTTTGTGTTGACGAGAATGAAGTTGCCATATTGCTTTTGCAGCATCTCGACCTGATCGTCGAAGTAACCCCGCAGTTCCGGTCTGAGCATATCGCCCCGAGGATTTCCGACAACGTGGATTGGCGTGGTTAGTGGCAGCTGCGGGTATTGCCGGAACAGATCTGCATTTTCCTGGCCCCAGCAAATCAGGTGTGAAACCATCGGTACCGTTACCGGCGAAAGACGCAAGGGGAAATAGATTTCTGCAGGTGGATGGACAAGTGCTTCTTCGTCCCAGGCGATAATTTCATGACCCAGAAGGCGAATAATTCGAAACATCTTGTTACTGAGTTTGCGCATGCTTTTTGCGAGATAAATACCCCGGGGCATGGCGGCCATCTTGTAATGAATATACCCCCGAGAGCCCATGATAACGGGAAAACCGCGTTCGGCGGCGATACAGGACAATAGAATTTTTGCGTCCAGCTCACGCACCTGATTTTCAACCGGAATAATAAGGGGCGTTGCATGTCCCTTCATCTTTGTATCCTGTTCCTTCAAAACTGAATCATCAACGTCCGGAACATTGTCGCTGGCAATTGAAAGAGATTGTCAGATTAGTTCGTGTTGTGATCTGCGTGGGCGGCACAGATTAACTCGCATATTTCTCGTACAGCCCCCATTCCCCCGGCATACCTTGAAATATACTGTACCGTCGCAGTGACAGCCTCAACTGCGTCAGCAGGGCAAGCAGAAAATCCTGATATGTTCAGGCATTCAAGGTCATTGATGTCATCCCCTATGTAGGCGACCCTGGTCAATCCAACTCTTAATTCACACGCAAGGGCTTCAAGGCATTGCTGCTTTTTTTCGACCCCGACAAAGCAGTGTTGGATGCCAAGTTTGCTGGCCCGCGCCGTAACGATCGGTGAGTTTTCACTCGTTATGATCGCCACCTCTACTCCCTCTTTACGCACCAGTTCGAGACCTTTGGCATCTCTCGTGTTGAACTTTTTAAGTTGATCTCCCTCCGCAGACCAGTACATTCCTGCATCAGTGAGGGTGCCGTCAACATCAACGACCAGCAATTTGATCTGCGCCAATATCTTGTGCAGAGATTGCGTGCTCCGGTCAAGCAAGGCGCGTTCAACGAGCGCCCAGTCCTCTTGTTCATCAATTTCAACAGCGCTTTCAGCCGCCATTTCGTAAATACAGATATGACCTCCCAGTCGACAGCCTGTATCCTCCAGGACACTGTGTTTAGTAAAGTAAAACGCGCCGTTTTCCATCAAGCTGCCAGAAAAATCCTGCCGCCGGGGTCTCTGTTGAGGAGCGTAGTTCAATGCCGTCCCGTCATCGTTCCAGAAGAACCTTTTGGTTCGCACAGCGGTTAAGAGAGAGTCATGGCTACCAGACTTGAAAAGGCTATAAGCTTTTTGAAAATCATCTGCCTGCACAAAAGGCGAAGTGGCCTGAATGGTCGCCAGCACATCAAAGTCGAGTACCTGTGCAGCATGCAGCATAACCGACTCGGTTGAGGCCTCATCCGTGGCCAATTCGGCAGGACGGTCGAGAATTTCAACCGGCAAATCGAGGCTTTGTACAACATCTGCGATTTTGGCGGAATCTGTGGAAACGACAACTTTATCAAAAACCCCTGACCGACAAGCGGCCTCCAGGACCCATGCGCATAAGGGCTTACCGGCGATCAGTCGAATATTCTTGTCAGGAATGCTTTTGGAGCCACCACGAAGGGGCACCAGTGCAACACAATTACCCATTAACCACCCTTTTGAGTTTAGCTCTCTGCACCGCCTCAATTGGCAGAATCTCTTCACTCTTGTACGTCAAGGCCTTTGAAACATTGGCCAAGTCACGGCACAACCGCCTCATACCGTCAGGTTCCAAACTGGCTGAGTGGTCAGTCCCTTTCCATGTGCGGTCCAGTGTAAAGTGGCGTTCGAAATAAGTCGCCCCGAGTGCCAAGGCGGCCACATCAACTGCAATGCCGAGATGGTGGCCGGAAAAGCCGATACCACGAACAGTCCCCCCAAACGTCTCAGCCAATCTTTTAATTTCATAAAGGCAGATATCTTCAAAAGGAACCGGATAACCCGAGGTACAGGCATAGATGACCAAATCCTGATGACGCCCGGCTTTTTGGAACATATCGACAATCTGCACCTCTTCAGCATGTGTCGTCATGCCGAAGGAGAGATGTATTTCTCCTTGATAATTCGCTATAAGCCATTCAAGCAACCCATGGTCAAGGTTGCACGCAGAAGGGATTTTCAGCATCTTCGGCTCAAGCGTAGCAATCTCCTTGGCAGCAGTCAGATCCCATACCGAGGTGCTGTATTCTGCTCCCCACTCCTCACACCAGGATTTGAGCTGCCGATGTTGTTCAATGTCGAATTCCAGAAACTCGCGGTGCTCGCCATAGGTTGGTCCGTATGAATTCGCCGGGTTAGGGTGAGGCGCACGGTATTCTTCGGGTGATAATAATTCGCGGTTTGTGCGCTTTTGGAATTTGATAACATTAACTTTGCTAAATTGCGCTGCAACCTTGATCATCTCACGGGCGATATCCATCTGTCCCATGTGGTTACAGCCGATTTCGGCTATATTCTTTGTAAGCATTGGATCTCCTTTCGGGTTGTGAATTAAGCTGTCGGCTCGAAGTGTTGTTGTCATAGTGATTCTTTATTACTGCCTAATCGGCAAACAAGGCTGGGCATTATTCCTGATTGCAAACCAGCAATTTACTCTGATGCCATCACCAAACAATGGATTTCAGTGAAGACCTTCAGAATAAAATCGATCTGTTCGGTCGTATGGGCCGCACTGATACTGCAACGCAGCAAACTCCCCTTCGACGATCATGTAGTGCTTGCGGTCGATGTGGAAACCCTCCTGCTCCAGGACCATATGGGCGTTGCCGTAGCGCTCCAGCAAAGCTGATGCGGCCACCACCAGCTGCAGCTATCGAGGCGCGTTTTGTCCTGCAGACTGAAGCGTTTCCGCCGGGTCTCGGCCAGGGTGCTCTCGGCTGCAACGATGTGGGTCTGGAACTTGATGGCATCAGCACCTGCATCGGCTGCCGAGTCGATGCAGGCATGCGCCATACCCAGGCTGCCGTCATGAGCCTGGGCGACTTCGGCAATGATGTTACAGGGAGCCGCGTTACGTGGATTGTGCAGCCAGGTATCGGTCACTTGGATATCGGGTCAATCATGGGTGGTGAACTGGCCAAGCATAGTATCCCAGCGCTGCGAGAATGTCTCGAACAGCACACGATTACGTGTGATAACGCCGATCTCATGATTCAGCCAGCGGGAGCGGGATGTCCAGTTGCAGCTGCCGAACAGGGTCCAGTACTCGTTGCCGTTCTCGACCAGTGCAAACTTGTTGTGCATGGGTAGTCCCTCGGGGTGGTCAAAGCGCCGCAGCCTTACCCCCGCACGCAGCAGCGTGGATTCAATATCACCGGGAACCCGACGCTGGGTGCTCTCCGCCAGAACCTCCACCCTCGCTCCACGCCGGGTCAGGCCGACAAGATCGCGCACACCACCCGGTCCCTTGATGTGGGAGGCCGCCACCCGCACATGGGCGCGACTGCCAACACCTTGCAGCAGGCGTGAAAACGGGTTGGGGTAGATACGCGGCCAGAAGTGTATGGTTGTATCCCCACTGCTGAGGCACCTGTTCATAGCAGGACCGAAGCGCTCCAGCAAACCATGGCGGCAGTGGTGAATATGGCGCGCGTGCCGCATCAGCCCGTTGACCAGATTCGGATCGTTGATTGCCACCAGGAAGTTGTGGCCCTGATTCTGGTCCAGGATCTCGTCGATAATGTCCGGCTGTTCCTCCGGATCATCGCCAGAAGGATTGAACGACCCAAGCAGCGCCTCGGGTGCCGGATGGGAGAAACAGTAGAGTTTCTCATGCAGACGGGGGTTCCTGCGGGAACCGGGGAACGGCCGGTGCTGCACGGTGCGCAGATCACTACCCAGACCATCGGGTCCTGACAGCATGTCCAGCACCCGGTTGTTAGCGTGTCCGGTACGCGGCTTTGCGTCCAGTGTGACGCGCACTCTGACCCCTCTGCGGCGGGCATCTATCAATGCCTGTGCCAGCCGCCGGTCACGAAAATAGTAGGTGACCCAGTCGATCTCGCCGCCCGCCGGCATGGCTGCCACGCGTTGCGCCAGCACATCGCGCAGACATCCGCGAGGCAGGTCTGGCCCGCCGAAGTAAGGCGTGAAACTCGACGGACTGTCAACTGCCATGCCGTTCAACCGGTGACACAATAAAGAGACAAGGCCCTGCAAGTACCCTGAGGAAACGCCGCCGCTTACTCACTGGTCCCCAAGTGCGACCGTCCGGTCTTCGGCAGAACCCAGACGACAGGCATCCACGATCTTCAGCGCGGCGACCCCGTCTTCCACGGTGCAGCACTTGTCAACCGGCCGGCCGCTGTGTCGTCTGCGGCGGCCTCCTTGAGCCGGTCGGCCCGAGGGTCAAAGTAGCTTATGCTGCAACCCAGCTCGCACAAATTTTTCCCGTGACGTTGCCCGGCCGAGCCGCTGCCGACGACCAGTTTCTGTGTCTGGCTGTTCATCTGTAAATGTTCTATCCCCTGTTGAGGTACCGCACGGTGAGTTTACATTAACAGCGCCGTCAGTTCGATGTAACGGTCGGGTTCCAGCGTGCGACGGGAAGACAACGGCACCACTTCGCGATAAGCAGATCGGGATAGGGTGGCGACAAGTCGTCCGAAGCTGACTTGTCCAGACTCAGGGCCCGGGCACCCGGAATGCCGTTGTGGATTTGGTTGGAGCCTTTAAATGCCAGGGAACGCGTCTCGTAGCCCCACTCCAACAGTTCAGCGAATCCCAGGACCTGGGATTGATGCCCCGTACGATCATCCAGCAATACCGAAATCCGCGGCGACGTCATATACCTTTTGCGTAGAAAATGGTCCGAACCGGGACGAATTCTCAGGGGCAAGCCCCCAAGCAACGGCGTAGCGGCCTTGCGATTCCGTTCGACCTTGAGCAAGTGACGGGGTGCAACATCATTCCCTGTTACAGGATGGTCGCGAGAGACCCCAGCCGCTGCGCCGCAGCCTTACAATGGTTTCGGAAAAATTGCCATAAGCAGCCATCCCTGTTCTACCCGCGACAGGTACCGTATAGACCCACCGGCAGAATGAGGCGGATGCGCCAGCCGCTCCCACCCCTGTGATTTCACACGCGCTATTTACCGGGTCAGTTTCTCGAGCTTGAGGTCAATCTTCCCGAATCCGGACACCTGACCACGGACACGCAGCGGGATCCGGCCCGGTTCGGAAAGCAGCAGATGAATGTCGTCGTTCAGACCGAGAAACGAAAACGGCTGCACATCTCCCTCTGCATCGTCGAGCGGGCGGCTGGTCAGTGCCACGCGCAAGACCTGCAGCGTGCGCTTCACCCTGGTCTCCTGACTGGCATCGACCTGCAGGTAATCGACATCAAGCGACTCACGCCCCTGCAGCCGGAATCCCACACGATAGACACGCTGTCGGTCGAATACACAAAATTCCCTGGTACGCTCGCTGAACACAAGGTCCGGCCTGGATAACAGATAGAGCAATTGTGATGATTCCAGGATAACCGGGCACCCTCCTCCCTCAGCATCCGGCAATGGGTAGAAGGATTCACTGATCTCGCTCCAGTGCCCTGCAGGCTGCCCGGCCTGCGTCTTGTCAGCCGGCTGCCTGCGTTGCCGGTAGACCTGGCTGCTGCCAAAGCGGTACAGCTTCTGAGACGGTTTGCGCCCCTGACGCAGTCGCATCAGCTGCAGCGGCAAACCGTCATCGACGTTGAACCAGAGACGCTCCTCGGTCTCGATACCCCTGCCCAGTAACGGGCGAATCGAGCCGGTGACCAGCAGCTCCTGTATTCGGGTACCCTCCCCCCTTGGTGACATCGTGCCCGGCGTATCAAGCAGCGCGGGTTGCGCCGCTGCTGCCGCGAGTGTTCTCTGCTCGATCCGGGTTGTCACCGACCCGGTCATCCCGGAGTCGCGTAACTCCAGCTTGCGCCAGTTCAATGAGACAGGATTGTCTATCTCTGGCTGGCTGTTTTGCGCTGCCACAAATGCCGCATATGACAGGCTTGTCTGCGCCATGGCCAAGACCACCACAAGATTCAGAACCTTGCCTCTCGGCAGCAGACTATTAATCGTGACTGGCAAGCTCACTCCTTATTGTGAGTAGCGTATAGGTGCAAAATCCGCAACAGATATCAGCGAGTCAGGTCAGCTGCTCCTGATGGTTCAGCCGCAATCGCGCATGCGATGCGCTCCTACAGGTGCATAAACTGGCGTAGGAGCGGACCGTGTCCGCGATCAGGCACCGACGTTTTCCAGATTCGCATACGCCAGTACCAGCCATTTGCTGCCGGCAGTTGAGAAATTGACCTGCACGCGGGCATGGCTGCCCTGGCCCTCGCAGTTGGTGACCACACCGTCACCGAACTTCTGATGATGAACATGCTGTCCGAGACGCAAGCCGCCCGCGGCAGTCGCGTGTCTGTCCGCCGACGCGGCCGGCCGCGATTCGCGTGGCATGCTGACGCCGGGACGCGGGCGCACCTCGTCAATGAGCGTCCCGGGAATCTCATCGATAAAGCGGGACGGCAGGCAATAGGTCTCTGAACCGAACAGGCGCCGCCGTTCAGCACAACTCAACACCAGCTGTTGTCGTGCGCGGGTAATACCGACATAGCAAAGCCGGCGCTCTTCCTCCAGCTTCCCCGGATCGGCAATGGAACGCTGGTGCGGAAACAGGCCTTCTTCCATACCGCATAAAAATACCAGTGGGAACTCCAGCCCCTTGGCGGAATGCAGCGTCATCAACTGCACACAGTCTTCCCAGGCATCGGCCTGCCCCTCGCCGGCTTCCAGCGAGGCATGCGCAAGAAACTCGGACAGGTCATCCATGTCGCTGTCCGGATCGGCCTCGTACTCCCGGGCGGCATTCACCAGTTCCTGCAGGTTTTCCAGGCGTGTCTGGCCCTTTTCACCTTTTTCACGCCCAAAGTGATCGACCAGACCGCTGGGGTGCATGACGTGTTCGACCTGTTCACCCAGTGGCAGCTTGTCCACCCCCGCCGCGAGTTCATCAACAAGCTGCAGGAATAGCTGCAGGAATACCAGAATGGCATTACAGGCACGTGCCGCGATCAGTTTCTCGTTGACCACGGTAATGGCTGCCCGCCACAGGGAAGTGTTGTCATCCCTCGCCTGTTGCCGGATGGCTTCCACCGTGCGCCCGCCAATGCCACGCGGCGGTTGATTGACCACACGTTCAAAGGAGGCATCATCATCGCGATTGCATGTCAACCGCAGGTAGGCCAGTGCATCCTTGATTTCCGCGCGCTCGAAAAAGCGCAGACCGCCATAGACACGGTAGGGAATGCCGCATTGCATGAGGCGCTCTTCAAAGACGCGTGATTGTGCATTGGAACGGTACAGGATCGCGACATCGTTGCGGACACCGCCCTTGTCAACGCTGTCTTCAATACGGCCGACAACAAAACGCGCCTCATCCTGCTCGTTATAGGCGGTATAGAGCTGAATCAGCTCGCCGTCATGGCCGTCCGTCCACAATTGCTTGCCCATGCGGTCGGCATTGTTTTCGATCACGGCATTGGCGGCGTTGAGGATATTTGCCGTGGAACGGTAATTCTGTTCAAGCCGTACGACGCGGGTATTTTTAAAATCTTTCTGGTAGCTGAGGATGTTTTCGACCTTCGCACCGCGCCAGCCATAGATGGACTGGTCATCATCGCCGACGACCGTGATATTCACGGTTTCACCGGCCAGCATGCGCAACCAGGCATACTGCACGGCATTGGTATCCTGAAACTCGTCCACCAGGATGTGATGAAAACGCGCCCGGTAGTGATCCAGCAACGCCGGGCACTTCAGCCACAGCTCGTGGGAACGCAATAACAATTCGGCAAAATCGACCAGCCCGGCGCGCTGGCAAAGCGCCTCGTAGGCGGCATAAATCTCCAGCTGCCGTTTCAAATAGGGGTCATTGCGGTGTTCGATATGTTGCGGTCGGCGGCCTTCATCCTTGCAGCTGTTGATAAACCACTGCATCTGTTTCGGTGGCCACTGCGCCTCATCCAGTTCCATGGTCTGCATGGCGCGTTTCACCAGCCGCAGTTGATCCTGCGAATCCAGAATCTGGAACCCCTGCGGTAATCCCGCTTCCTGCCAGTGACTGCGCAACAGGCGGTGCGCCAGCCCGTGAAAGGTCCCGACCCACATGCCGGATGCCGGCGTATTGATCATCGCTTCGATACGGGCACGCATTTCACCGGCGGCCTTGTTGGTAAAGGTCACCGCGAGCACCGCGTACGGCGACAGGCCCTCGACATCGATCAGCCAGGCAATGCGGTGTACCAGTACCCGTGTCTTGCCACTGCCGGCACCGGCCAGTACCAGCAAGGGATCCGCGGGTGCGCACACCGCCTGTCGCTGGGCGTCATTCAGCGATTCAATTATTCGGGAGACATCCATGGCGGGTGATTCTAGCAAATCGTATTGTGCCCGTATTCCGGTATTCACAACCCTGGTGTTCTACACTTGGGGTATTCTTGTGCTACAGGAATGTTTCTGATATGTATTGTGCGTGTGACTGTCGGGGCTTACCTGGCCAATGATTTCATGAGCAGTCATTACCTGTCACCCGAGGGAAGGAAGAATTGATGATGGAGCATCCATGTTAAAAATACTGCTTCTGCTGGTTATTGTCGGCATCGTTGCCGGGCTGATATGGATGGTTCGCGGCAGACAACCTGCTGTCCGCCGCCGCGCCAGCTTGCAGAAATATGAGGAAATCAATCCCGGCGATGATCCCGGGGCGCACCTCGGTGGCCTGGGTAAATTAAAAAATAACCCCCTCTTCTGGGGTGTCGAAATGGGCCAGCCAGGCTGTAAGGCCGCGATGGCGTTACTGGACCAGCAATTTACCTTTGACGAGGCACCGCCGCTGCCACTGGAGGGCTGCAGTTCCGCCATGTGTACCTGCCAGTTCAAGGGCCTGAAAAACCGGCGCACCCAGCATCGGCGCAAACAGGAAGAGCGTCGCGTTGAAGTGCGTTTTGAAAAGGAGAAGCCTGACCGCCGGTCCCGCAAGAACCGGCGGCGCAGTGATAGCTGGAACGATCACACGCTGTGAGGCGTAATCAGGCGACCTGTGCAAGTAACTTCCTGTTCTTCGGGGAATTCAGGTTGACGGTCCTTGGCTTGGAGCCACCAAGGTAGGCCTCCAGCGTCACCACCGGTATCTGGGCCATATCGACCAGCGGGTGCATCTGACACTTTTCGCAGGCAATCAGCTTCGGCGGGGCACCTGCCGGAGCCTTGCCAACCGGCCGCTCGCGCAGGTTCTTGCAGGTGGTGACACTCAGGTAGGCCTGCTGGGGAATGCAGTAAAACATTGAATCCGTATCCAAATCACTACTCCTGTGTTGCCCGCCAGCAACAGACGGGCATCTCTTCACTAAAACGTGAAATTTTACCACAATGTCTGATCCCGCGCAAACTATACTTTAAATATCAAATGCTTAGTCTGTACAGGGCTTTTGTCGTGCGCTGGAATACTGCGTCAGGAGCGCCGTTCCCGGCGCGAATCGGTAATACTTGTCGCCATAAGATCAATCGCGCCGGGGACGGCGCTCCTACCGCAAGGTCCTGATATTCTTGCTTATTCGACGGTGACCGACTTGGCGAGATTACGCGGCTGGTCAATATCCGTACCCTTGATGACCGCGACGTGATAGGCCAGCAGCTGTAACGGCACAGAAAAGATAATCGGCGCAATACTGTCTTCTGTCGGCGCAACCGGGATTGCGATAATACCCGGGGAACTGATCATGCCGAGCTCCGCGTCTGCAAACACCACCAGCTGGCCATCCCGTGCGCGAACTTCCTGCAGGTTGGACTTGAGTTTTTCCAGCAGTTCATTGTTCGGCGCAACCACCACCACCGGCATCGCCTTGTCCACCAGTGCCAGCGGTCCGTGTTTCAGCTCACCCGCCGGGTAGGCCTCGGCATGGATATAGGAGATTTCCTTGAGCTTCAGGGCACCCTCCATGGCCACCGGAAACTGGGCACCCCTGCCGAGAAACAGGGCATTCTGCTTGTCGCCGAAATGCTCCCTGGCCAGGGTCCTGATCTGATCATTCAGGGTCAGCGCATGCTCCACCTTGCCCGGCACACTGCGCAACTCATTAACCAGCAAGGCCTCGGTTTCACTCGAAATGCGGTGGCGCCGCCCCAGCACGATGGTCAATAACAGCATCGCGACCAGCTGCGTGGTAAAGGCCTTGGTCGAGGCCACCCCGATTTCCGGGCCGGCATGGGTCATCAGTACCAGGTCGGATTCACGTACCAGCGAACTTTCAGGCACGTTGCAGATGGACAGCGAGTGCCCATAACCGAGCCGCTTGGCCTCGTGCAGACCGGCCAGGGTGTCCGCGGTTTCACCGGACTGGGACAGGGTAACGATCAGCGAGTTGTTACGCACCACCGGGTGGCGATAGCGGAATTCACTGGCAACCTCGACGCTGCAGGGGATACCGGCGATGGACTCCAGCCAGTAACGCCCGACCATGCCGGCATGGTAGCTGGTACCGCAGGCAATAATATGCACGCCGGCCACCTTGTCGAAAATCTCGCCGGCAGCGGCACCGAAGGCATCTTCGATGACCTGGTTAGCGCCTATCCTGCCCTCCAGGGTATCCGCAATGGCGCGTGGCTGCTCGAAGATCTCCTTGAGCATGTAGTGCGCGTAGTTGCCCTTGCTGGTGGCATCAAGCGTCACATTAGAGGTCTGAACGGGCCGTTGCACCTCGTTGCCGCTGGCGTCATGGATCACCATGCCACGGTGGTTGATATCCGCAATATCACCGTCTTTAAGAAACACGAATTGCCGGGTCTCCGCTATCAGTGCCGCGATATCCGAGGCAATCAGCATTTCACCGTCAGCGACGCCGATCACCAGTGGACTGCCACGCCGCGCGGCGATCAGACGGCCGGGTTCGTCCTTGCTGATGACGCCGAGCGCAAAGGCACCTTCCAGGTCGGCGACCGCAGAACTGACTGCTGCCAGCAGATCCTGACCCTGGCCGAGATAATGGTCAATCTGGTGCACGATGACCTCGGTGTCGGTTTGCGAGGTAAAGCGAAAACCCTGCTGCTGCTGCTGCGTCCGCAGGGCGTCGTGATTTTCGATAATGCCGTTATGCACCACCGCCACCCGTTCATGGCATACATGCGGGTGGGCATTCTGCTCACTGGGTTCGCCGTGGGTTGCCCAGCGGGTATGGGCAATACCGGTGTACCCGCTGACCGGTGTTTCCTGCAGCGCCCGAACCAGTTCGGCAACCTTGCCGACCTTGCGTACCCGCTCCAGCAAGGATTGTTCACTCTGCACGGCGACACCGGCGGAATCGTAGCCGCGGTATTCAAGTCGCTTCAGACCGTCTATCAGCAACGGCACAACATTTCGCCGCGCTGCAACACCCACGATTCCACACATGAAACTAGTACTCCTTCAAGATGATATTGCCATGTTCAGCGAGTCGGGAAGCGTTTGACCGCACCAACAGTAGGCGCTTTAGGCGAGGCGCACCTCGCAGGGAATGGCCCGCCCTTTCCAAGAGGTGCAACACCGCGGGCAAGCGCTTCCCGGCTCGCCCGGAGGGAGCTACCCATATAATCCAATACAGCGTTACAGCCCTTGAAAAGGACATGGCCATTCCCTGCGGACTGTGCCTTGTCTTGGATTATCTGGGTAGCTCTGAACATGGCAATATCATCTTGAAGGAGTACTACCCTTTAGGTTCTTTCACCGGCCGCTTCCAGCCGCTGCGGGTTTTCTGTGGCGCACGACTCAGGGTCAGCTCGTGTGCCGGCGCATCTCGCGTGATGGTTGAACCCGCGCCGATGGTGGCACCGTCCTGTATCTCGACCGGTGCCACCAGCTGGGTATCCGAGCCGATGAACACATCATCGCCAATCAGGGTACGGTGCTTGTTGGCACCGTCGTAATTACAGGTAATGGTGCCGGCACCGATGTTCACCCCGCGCCCGATGGTGGTATCGCCGACATAGCTGAGATGGTTGATCTTGGAACCTTCGCCGACCTCGGATTTCTTGATCTCGACGAAATTGCCGATGTGCGTGGCGGCCGCCAGTGTGGTATCCGGGCGCAGCCGTGCGAACGGACCGATGCGACTGCCGGCACCGATGACCGCGGCCTCGATGACGCAGTTTGCCAGGATGGTCACATCATCTCCCAGCGTGGCATTCCGCAGGGTAACATTGGGACCGATACTGACACGGTCTCCGAGGGTGACCTGGCCTTCCAGTATCGCATTGATATCGATCACCACATCCTGCCCGGCATCGAGTCGACCGCGCAGGTCAAACCGCGCCGGATCGATCAGGGTAACGCCCGCCTGCAGACAGGCATCAGCCTGGCGCATCTGGAAACAGCGCTCCTGCGCCGCCAGCTGCTTGCGATCATTGATACCCATGACTTCATCTATAGCATCCGTGGTGAGTCCACGCACACTGGTGCCCTCGGTAACGGCACGTGCGATAGTGTCTGTCAGGTAATACTCGCCCTGTGCATTGTTGTTATTCAGTGCAGACAGCCAGCCGCGCAGACGTGCGGCCGGCGCGGCCAGAAAACCGGTATTGATTTCCTGTATGGCACGCTGTTTCCGGGTGGCATCCTTTTCTTCCACGATGCCGCAGATGCTGCCATCGGCATGGTGCAGGATACGGCCATAACCGGCGGGATCATCCAGCACGGCCGACAGCAATGCCGCCATCCCCTGCCCTGCCATCTGGCATAGCGGCTCCAGTGTCTGTTTGCTGATCAGCGGGACATCGCCGTACATCACCAGTACCGTGTTTTCATCCGGCACGGCCGGCATCGCCTGGGCCACGGCATGACCGGTTCCCAGTTGCTGCTCCTGCAATACCCAGTGGATATCGGTATCCGGCAGCACGTCTCGCACCTGCCCGGCGCCATGACCGATGACGACATGGATATCCATGGCATGCAGCGCGCGTGCCGTATCCAGCACATGCGCCAGCAACGGCCGCCCACCCAGCGGGTGCAGCACTTTCGGACGCGCGGAATTCATGCGGGTGCCCTGGCCAGCGGCGAGAATAATGATGCTTAGTTTCATGCGGGATGAATCATCAAATCAATACACGAAGTTAGCGGCATTAATTTGTCAATCTGGAATGCGGGCGATCATAGCATGACCACCGGCTGGCGGTTCAGTGAAGGACCGGTGCCTGCATGGCGGCAACGCCATTTTCAAGCTCGTCCGGCGTGGCATCGCGAATATCGACCACCTTGATCTTGAAAGTGATGACCTTGCCGGCCATCGGGTGGTTGCCATCGACAGTCAGTTTGCCGTCTTCGATATGGGTCACGGTAAATGTTTTGGAATCGCCCTTGTCATTCATCATTTCCACCTGCGCACCAATGCGGTGAAATTCAGGCGGGACATTGGCAAGCTCATCCGTATAGGTCAGATCCGGGTCATGTAGTCCGAAGCCCTCTTGCGGTGTCAGGGACACTTCGACGGTATCGTCAATGACGCTGCCATCGAGTTCCTCCACGACCTTTTCAAACAGGTCATGTTTGCCGCCGTGGACATAACTGATCGGGATATCGGACTGTTCCAGCAACCCGCCATCCTTGTCGACAATCGAATAGGTGAATGACACCACCTTGTTTTTCTCGACGAACAGGCCGGTCATCAGCTTTTTGCGCGCAGCTTCTTGATTGCGGCCAGCTGTGCAATAGACTGCGCCAGCTCGGCCTGTGCCTTGGCATAATCGAGTTCGGCGCTCTTGTCGGAGAGCATTTTTTCTGCACGCTCCTTGGCCTCCATTGCCTGCGCCTCATCCAGGTCATCAGCACGAATGGCGGTATCGGCCAGCACCGTGATGACATGCGGCTGCACTTCCAGCATGCCACCGGATACAAAGAATGACATTTCATCGCCTTCCTGCGTTTGTACCCGTACTTCACCGGGCTTCAGGCGCGTCACCAGCGGCGCATGGCGCGGCGCGATACCGACCTCGCCCATCTCCGCCGGCGCGAAGACCATTGTCGCCGTACCAGAAAAGATTTCTGCCTCGGCGCTGACGATGTCAACATGCAGTGTCATGGCCATTTGTGTATTCCCTTACAGGCCCTTGGCCTTCTCGGTGGCTTCATCGATGCCGCCGATCATGTAGAACGCCTGTTCCGGCAGGTCATCGTATTCACCGTTCAAGATTCCCTTGAAGCCGGTAATGGTGTCTTTCAGTGACACGTACTTGCCGGCGGTACCGGTGAAGGTCTCGGCCACGAAGAACGGCTGTGACAGGAAGCGCTGGATCTTGCGCGCCCGGGTCACCACCAGCTTGTCTTCTTCCGAGAGTTCGTCCATACCGAGAATGGCGATAATGTCCTTGAGTTCCTTGTAATGTTGCAGTGTCCCCTGTACGGCACGGGCCGTATCGTAGTGATCGGAACCGACAACATTGGGGTCGAGGATACGCGAGGTGGAATCCAGCGGATCCACGGACGGGTAGATGCCCTGCTCGGCAATCTGGCGGGACAGCACCAGCGTCGCATCAAGGTGGGCAAAAGTAGTGGCCGGTGACGGGTCGGTGAGATCGTCCGCCGGTACATACACGGCCTGGAAGGATGAGATAGAACCGGTCTTGGTGGAAGTGATGCGCTCCTGCAGCACGCCCATTTCCTCCGCCAGCGTCGGCTGGTAGCCGACGGCCGACGGCATGCGGCCCAGCAGGGCGGACACCTCTGTGCCTGCCAGGGTGTAACGGTAGATGTTGTCAATGAACATCAGTACGTCAGCGCCCTCGTCGCGGAAATGCTCGGCCATGGTCAGGCCGGTAAGTGCCACGCGCAGGCGGTTGCCGGGCGGCTCGTTCATCTGCCCGTAGACCAGTGATACCTTGTCGAGCACACCGCCTTCCTTCATTTCATGGTAGAAGTCGTTACCCTCACGGGTGCGCTCACCGACACCGGCAAACACGGAGAAGCCGCTGTGCTCCACCGCAATATTGCGAATCAACTCCATCAGCGTCACGGTCTTGCCGACGCCGGCGCCACCGAAGAGGCCGACCTTGCCTCCCTTGACGATGGGCATGATCAGATCGATGACCTTGATACCGGTCTCCAGCACATCCAGCGTCCCCGCCTGATCGGCAAACGTCGGTGCCGCACGGTGTATCGGCAGCGTGATCTCGGCACCGATCTCGCCGGCATCGTCGACGGGATTGCCAAGTACATCCATGATCCGGCCGAGGGTCTTTTCACCAACCGGCACCATGATAGGCGCGCCGGTGTTGAGCACTTCAAGACCGCGCCTGACGCCGTCCGTTGATCCCATGGCGATGGTGCGCACTATGCCGTCACCCAGCTGCTGCTGCACTTCCAGCGTCAGTTCCGTACTCGGGATTTTAAGGGCGTCATACACCTTCGGTACGCTGTCACGCGGAAATTCAACGTCAACTACCGCCCCGATGATTTCAACAATGTTGCCAGCACTCATGATGTTTTCCTCATAACTTTAATCTTCTGCCGCCGCAGGAGCAGATCGCAAGCGCGATTTAGATTCACGCAGCTGCGAAATCGCGGATGCGATCCGCTCCTACGGCAATAAATAGTGCTTCCTGTGCTACACCGCCGCTGCACCACTGACGATTTCGGAGATCTCCTGGGTAATCGCCGCCTGCCGTGCCTTGTTGTAGATCAGTTGCAGCTCGTCAATCAGGTCATCTGCATTTTCCGTCGCCGACTTCATGGCCACCATGCGTGCCGCCTGTTCACAGGCGACGTTTTCAACCACGCCCTGGTACACAAGCGACTCGATATAGCGAATCATCAGGGCATCCATGACCGGCCTTGAGTCAGGCTCGTAAATATAGTCCCAGTGGTCTTTCAGCTGCTCGTCCGGCTCAGCCGCCACCGGTATCAACTGCTTCAGGAGCGGGTTCTGGGTCATGGTGTTCTCGAATTCATTATGCGCCAGGTAGAGGCGGTCGATTGTGCCCGCTTCATAGGCATCCAGCATGACCTTGACGGTACCGATCAACTCGACGATCGACGGGGTATCACCGAGGTGCGTGGCGGTGGCAACGATATTGCCACCGAGGCGTTTGAAAAAGGCACCGCTCTTGGTGCCGATCAGGGTCAGGTCGATCTCCAGTCCGGCCGCATCCCACTCCTTCATGGAAGTAATGGCTGATTTGAACAGGTTAATGTTGAGACCGCCGCAGAGACCTCGATCAGTGGAAATAATGATCAGACCGACGCGTTTTGGCTCGCGCATCTGCAGGTAGGGGTGGTGGTATTCCGGGTGCGCTTGCGACAGATGCTCGACCACGTTCTGGATCTTTTCCGCATAAGGGCGGGTGGCCAGCATTCGTTCCTGTGCCTTGCGCATCTTGCTGGCAGCCACCATCTCCATCGCCTTGGTGATCTTCTGCGTGCCCTTGATGCTGGCAACCTGGGTGCGGATTTCCTTCGAGCCTGCCATTACCTTACCCTGTGGTTAATGTGAAATAAAATAGTGCAGCAGCGCTTTGCAAGCGCGCTTCGCGGATGCGATCCGCGCCTGCGGTGTTCCCTGTTGATTACCGTTACCACGAGCCTGTTGCCTTGAAGTCCTCGATTGCGGCACGCAGACCGGCATCGATTTCATCATTGTAATCACCGGAGTCGTTGATCTTGTCCATCAATTCCGTCTGGCTGGCACGCATGTAACCGAGCAGGGCATGTTCGAAGTCGATAACCTTTTCATTGTCAACGTCATCAATGTACCCCTGGTCCGCGGCAAACAGCGATACTGCCATTTCGGCAACCGACAGTGGTGAATACTGCTTTTGCTTCATCAGCTCGGTGACGCGCTGCCCGCGTTCCAGCTGCTTGCGGGTGGCTTCATCGAGGTCCGATGCAAACTGCGAAAACGCTGCCAGTTCACGGTATTGCGCCAGCGCCAGGCGTACACCACCACCGAGCTTCTTGATGATCTTGGTCTGGGCGGCGCCACCAACACGCGATACTGACAGGCCGGCGTTGATGGCCGGGCGGATACCGGCGTTGAACAGGTCCGACTCGAGAAAGATCTGGCCGTCAGTAATGGAAATCACGTTGGTGGGCACGAAGGCGGATACGTCACCGGCCTGGGTTTCGATGATCGGCAACGCCGTCAGCGAACCGGTCTTGCCCTTGACCGCACCATTGGTACGTTTCTCCACATCGTCGGCATTGATGCGCGCAGCACGCTCCAGCAGGCGAGAGTGCAGGTAGAAGACGTCGCCCGGATAGGCCTCACGGCCCGGTGGACGCCGCAGCAACAGCGACACCTGGCGGTAGGCCCAGGCCTGCTTGGTCAGGTCATCATAGATAATCAGGGCATCCTCGCCGCGGTCGCGGAAGTACTCGCCCATGGAACAACCGGCATACGGGGCAATGTACTGCATGGCAGCCGACTCGGCCGCGGCCGCGGCCACGACGATGGTGTGCGCCATGGCACCGTGCTCTTCCAGCTTGCGGACCACCGTCGCAATCGATGAGTTCTTCTGGCCGATAGCGACATAGATACACTTCACGCCGGTGCCCTTCTGGTTGATGATGGTGTCAATGGCGACCGCGGACTTGCCGGTCTGGCGGTCACCGATGATCAACTCGCGCTGGCCACGGCCAATCGGCACCATGGCATCGATGGATTTCAGACCCGTCTGTACCGGCTCATCCACCGACTGGCGGGCAATTACGCCCGGTGCAATCTTTTCAATCGGCGAGGTCTCGCTTGCCTCGATCGGACCCTTGCCGTCAACGGGATTACCGAGTGAGTCCACCACCCGGCCCAACAGTGCCTCACCGATCGGCACTTCGAGGATCCGGCCAGTGCA
>CAMYIO010000039.1 GCA_947258515.1 uncultured Ectothiorhodospiraceae bacterium | reverse complement strand
GCATTTCATCGATCTCAGCAATCCCGTCAATCCTGTTGCTGCCGGTGGCTTCAGTGGCGACGGTTACACCCACGATGCACAGGTCGTCACCTATGACGGGCCGGATACAGGTTATACCGGCCGGGAAATCGCCTTCAACAGCAACGAGGACAGCCTCACCATTGTCGATGTAACTGACAAGAACAGCCCGCTACAGTTGTCCAGAACCAGCTATTCCAATGCAGAATATACCCATCAGGGCTGGTTGACCGGGGACCAGCGCTATTTTATTTCCAATGACGAGCTTGACGAGTACCGCATTTCCTCTATCGGGAACACCCGCACCCATCTCTGGGACGTGGCCGATCTCGATGCCCCGATTTACATGGGCTACTACCAGGCCACAGTCGAGTCCATTGATCACAACCTCTACGTGCATAACGGTCTGGCCTATGCCGCAAACTACACTACCGGCCTGCGGGTGCTGGACCTTGCGGATATTGCCAGTGGCAACCTGCTGGAGATCGCCTATATCGATACCCATCCGAGCAAGGACTCGTTGAGATCATTCGACGGGGTCTGGAGTGTTTATCCATTTTTCGACAGCGGCACCCTGATCATCGGTGATCGCGACGAGGGGTTGATTAGTGCCCGTCTCATCCATGCGGAACTCTCTGTTACCGCGGTGGATACCCCTGACCCGGTGGCCCAGGGTTCAACATTGACCTATAGCCTGGAGGTCACCAATAACGGACCGGATGCCGCCGGCAACACAACGCTGACCGACACATTGCCTGCCGGAGTGGGTTACCTGCAGGCGACAGCCTCGCAGGGAAGTTGCAGCGAGGCTGCAGGTGTTGTGATCTGTGTACTGGGTACACTGGTCGATGGCTCAAGTGTTACCGTTACCCTTACCGTGAATGCCAGTTCCCTGGGAAGTATGAGTAATACAGCTGTGGTATCAGCAGACGAGCTTGACCTGGATACATCCGATAACACTGTGAATCCGGAAACGACGGTACTGACAGACCAGGACGGCGATGGTCTCACTGATGCATTCGAGGTATCCATCGGCAGCAACCCGGCGCTCGCCGATAGCGATGGCGACAACATCTCCGATTATGATGAGGTGGCCTTCGATGGTGATGCCAGCAGCTATACGCCGGGCCAGGATCTTGACCCTGTTTCACCCGATACTGACGGCGACGGCTTCCAGGATGACAGCGACCCGTTGCCACTGGTGATCAACTACCAGGACGGTAACCTGGCGCCACTGGGTCTGCCGAACGCCGTGGTTGATGCGGCAGATTACCTGATTGCACTGCGTATCGTCCTCGGCAACTTGCAACCCACCGAGCTGGAGTATTCGCACGGCGATGTCTATCCGCAAGGCGCACCGGACGGCGTGATTAATCTGTCGGATGTGATGCTGATCCAGCGAATCGTACAAGGCACTCTCGAACCCTGACCCCCGGGAGGGGCAGCAACAATACCGCCAACACCATGCACCTGACACCTGTTTATCCACTCCTGACCGCTGCACTTGTGATGCTGTTCCTGACGGCCGCGGCCAGTGATGACATGGAGGCATGGCTGGAACAGGATGACGATAGCAGGGTGCAGCTGGTCAATGAAGGGACCCTCGACTTTATTCAGAATGTGCAGGACCGCAGGGTATTGCAGACCCGCAACTGGCTCACCATTACCCCCGGGAGTTTGCACAATGGCTGGGTTGCGCTGCATCAATGCCAGAGCAACCTCGATCCCGTTGCCGCTGTGGAAGTGGTGTATCGCTATCATGAACTGCGCAACCTGCGTGTGATCTCGTCCCGAAAAATTGAACATGCCTGGGTGGAACAGAACAGCGTGCAGATGGTGCAGGTACAGGAGGGGGGCGAGGTCTGTATCGAGGCCGAGGTGCAGGTACTGACGCCTGACGGGGAGGGCAGCTATGCGCTGCAGAGCGGCCCTTTTCATCGGCGCTTTCTGGATGGTTATTATCCGGTGCGGCTGGATTACCGTATCGACTGGCCCGCAGACCGGCTGCAACTGGCGTCGGTTCACCCGCAAAGGCAGGAAGGCTTTACGATCAGCGATCAGCCCGGTGAACTGCGCATCGATACCCTGTTTGAAGGCATGTTGACCATAGCGATTCGTTTCAGCGCGCCATTAAAACGTTGAGAGGGGATAGTTAGCGTCTTTTCCTATAAAATACGGTCGTAACCCGAGAATTCTCATGTCCGCCATCCCGATCCCCACGGCCGAAACTGCCCTGTACGATTACCCGAAGTACTGGGCAGAGTGTTACGGCAACGCTGAATTTCTGCCCGTGTCCCGGGCGGAGATGGACACGCTCGGCTGGGATTCCTGCGACATCATTATCGTTACCGGTGATGCCTACGTCGACCAGCCATCGTTTGGCATGGCGGTCATCGGCCGGCTGCTGGAGGCGCAGGGTTTCCGTGTCGGTATCATTGCGCAACCCGACTGGCACGCGAAAGGCCCGTTCGAGGTACTCGGTAAGCCGAACCTGTTCTTCGGTGTCACCGCCGGCAACATGGATTCCATGATCAATCGCTACACCGCTGACCGCAAACCGCGTTCGGACGATGCCTATACGCCAGGTGGGCAGGGCGGCGCACGCCCCGACCGTTGTTCACTGGCCTACAGCCAGCGTTGCAGGGAGGCTTATCCCGATGTGCCCATCGTGCTCGGCGGCATAGAGGCCTCGTTGCGACGCATCGCCCATTACGACTACTGGCAGGACAGCGTGCGCCATTCCATCCTGGTGGATGCCTGCGCCGACATTCTGCTTTACGGCAACGCCGAGCGCGCTATTGCGGAGATTGCACAGCGCCTGTCACTGGGCGAGGACATCGACACTATGACCGACGTGCGCGGCACGGCTTTCATTCGTCACGATACCCCGCAAGGCTACAGCGAGATTGACTCCACGCGGATCGACCGTCCCGGCAGGATCGACAACATCGTCAATCCCTATATCAACACGCAGGAAATGAGTGATTGCGAGAAACAGCGCCGCAATGCGCAGCAGTTCGGTCTCGATGCAAGCGGTGCCCGGATCATCGAGTTCACGCTGCCGCAAAAACTCGACCGCAACAGGACCGTCATCCGGCTGCCATCGTTCGAGAAGGTGCGCAATGACCGTGCATTGTATGCGCATGCCAATCGCGTGCTGCACCTCGAGACCAACCCCGGCAATGCGCGTGCCCTGGTGCAACAGCACGAGGGCAAGGACATCTGGCTGAATCCACCGCCGCTACCGTTAACGACAGAGGAAATGGACTACGTTTTCGGCTTGCCCTATGCGCGCGTGCCGCACCCCGTCTACCAGGGTGTGCGCATCCCTGCGTGGGAAATGATCCGCTTTTCGGTGAACATCATGCGTGGCTGTTTCGGTGGCTGTACCTTCTGTTCCATCACCGAACACGAGGGGCGCATCATCCAGAACCGCTCGCAGGCATCCATCCTTCACGAGATCGAGGAAATCCGCGACAAGGTGCCGGGTTTCACCGGCGTGATCTCGGACCTCGGCGGGCCGACTGCGAACATGTATCGCATTGCCTGCAAGAGCCGCGAGATCGAGGCCGCCTGCCGCAAACCAAGCTGTGTCTACCCGGGGATTTGCCCGAATCTCAATACCGACCACTCGGCGCTGACGCAACTCTACCGCGAGGCCAGGAATATCAAGGGCGTGAAAAAGGTGCTGATTGCCTCGGGTCTCCGCTATGACCTTGCCATCGAAGATCCGGAATACGTCAGGGAACTGGTGACCCACCATGTCGGTGGTTACCTGAAAATCGCCCCGGAGCACACCGAGAACGGTCCGCTGTCAAAGATGATGAAACCGGGTATCGGCGCCTACGACAGGTTCAAACAACTGTTCGAGAAGTTCAGCAAAGAGGCAGGCAAGGAACAGTATTTAATCCCGTACTTCATCGCTGCACACCCCGGAACGACTGACGAGGACATGCTCAATCTTGCGCTGTGGCTGAAAAAGAACGGTTTCCGCGCCGACCAGGTGCAGGCGTTCTACCCCTCACCGATGGCCACGGCCACGGCCATGTTCCACACGGATAAAAATCCGCTGAAGAAAGTGACGTACAAAAGTGACCGGGTCGAAAGTGTCAAGGACCCCGGGCAACGCAAACTGCACAAGGCCTTCCTGCGCTACCATGATCCAAACAACTGGCCGCTATTGCGCAACGCGCTGAAACAGATGGGCAGGGAAGACCTCATTGGTGATGGCAAGCAGCAGCTCATACCCGGTGAGGAATCCGAACAACAAAAAACCTACAATGCACCACGGCGCAAGAATTCCGCGAGCGCGCATCAACGCCGCACCCGGGGCAAGAAGATACTCACCCAACACAGCGGTTTGCCACCACGTTCCAGCCGGTAATTCTGCAAGAGCGGGGCGCGACCGCACCCGAAAGGGTCTGCGCTAATCGAAACACTGCAGGAGCGGATCGCATCCGCGAAGCACCAGGCTCTGCAACGAGATGGCGGGTATCTGAATCAGTGAAGCTGGTACTTGCGGGAACTCCGAACCATGGAGCGTACGCGAGACATATGACTACCGGTACTGATTAGCACATAGCGTTCCGCATCGTCGTAGGCACGTCGTGCATCGCAATTGAGTGGAGTGCCGGAGGCCTGACAAATTTCCTGTACGAATGCCTGCAGACAAACAGGCAACTCATCATCGTCACAACCCAGGCAGCCATCCTGTTCCGGTTCGCAGGCCAGTGCGCTGGCTGGAATAAATGCCCATCCGAGGACAACGCCCCGGATTAAGCGGAAAAATCGTAACTTCATGAATAATCTCCATAACTCATATTGGTGCTGCCCTGTCTATCTGTCCTGGCAGCTGGTTTATGCATAGAGTATTGCATAGACGCAACCGGCATTTCTCCAGGAATTATCAAAAGATCGGTTTACTCGTCGATTTCTTCAGGTTTATTCCGGGTTAATTTCAGCAGGCAGGATCAGGCGCCGCATCCAGCAGGCATCGGCCCGCATGACAAGGTGCGCCATGCCTGCACCCCTGTTTCCGGATTGGGGCCCGCTCCCGATTATCAAGGAAGCTGCAACAGTTGCAACAGTTGTAACAAGTCCGAAAGGCCGATTTCCCCGTCAGGCGCACCGGGTGGATAGAGGTCGCCATGCGCCAGTTCGGTATCACCCGGGCTAACGAGCCCGAGTACGATCCTCATCATAACGACCAGATCGCCAGTGTTGATGTTGTTATCCGGACTACCCAGCGGTGCGACATCCCCATCATCGAAATTAAACGTCAGCGGAATCGGATCGACGGCATCGAAATGCTCGTCACCGTCCGTGTCCTCTGACAGGGGGTTGAGGTCCGCGCCGGGTGTATAGGCCGGGTCATTGTCATAGTTCACTTCAACGAAGTCACTCAGCCCGTCGCCGTCGGTATCACTCAATAGCGGATTGGTATTAATACCCTGTTCGAATACATCGGTCAGCCCGTCGCCATCGTCATCCCCGTCGCAAGCATCACCGTCGCCGTCGCCATCGGTATCAAGCTGGGCCGGGTTGGCGACCAGCGGGCAGTTGTCCGGGTTTTTCAGGATGGTGAAGTAATCGTCGACGGCGCCAGTCTCTCTCACGAAGCTGGCATCGAGACGATTGCCGTTTACATCCAGCACCAGTGAGCCGAGCTTATTAAGCGAGGCATGGATCATCACCGGGTGGTTCAATAAACCGCCGCTGATCTTGCCGGAGCTGCCCGCCGTGATGTAGACGGCACCCTGGTACGGGTCTGCCTCGTCAAACACGGCCTTGTAGGCGCCATCACCGCCTGTTTTGCCATCACCGTCATCCACCTGCATGGCAGGAGTCAGCGTGGTCGAGTCCCCGTAATGGCCGTCGAGCAGAAAGGAGCGTTCATAGGAATGACTGTGGCCGGACAGCACCAGGTCCACGCCGGCCGCTTCCAGTATCGGCAGGGCATTCTCTCGCATCTCGATGAGTTGTAATTCGGTATCGGAATTGTGACTGCCCTTGGTGTAGGGCGGATGATGCCAGAAGGCGATAATCCATTCCTGCGTGGTGGCCGCCAGATCCTGGGTCAGCCAGTTTAGCATGGCACCGCCGGTTAAACGGTTGGTTTCGTGGGACTCCAGGCAGATGAAATGGATGTTGCCGTAATCAAACGAGTAATAAGCCTCGGTGCCCGATGCCAGTCCACCGGCCTCGGCACTGGTCGGCAGCGTGAAGATGTCGTAATACGGCCCGGACTGCGTCGCAGAGTCCGCCGTATGGCCATCGTGATTCCCCAGCGTTGCCCACAGCACGGACTTGCGCAGCATCTCCGGGTACATGTCGAACACCGCGGCCTGGTACTGGCTGTCGGTGCCATCGTTATAAGCGTTGTCCCCCAGCATCAGCCACAGGTCCGTGTGGGTGCTACCGGTGAAGCTGACGTAGGCATTGGCCACGGCCTGCGCATTGGCATTGGCCGTACCGGAATCCCCGAGCACCCAGATGCGGGTGGGCTTGGCCGTACCCGCCACGGGTGAGGTCAGAAAGAAATGTTCGGCATCATCGCCTTCAAAGACCTCGGTGCTACTGCCAATGGAATAGTAGTAGGTGGTATCCGCGGCAAGCCCGGTCAGCGTGACGGCATGTTCCGTGGTACTGCCCGCTACATCGACCATGCTGGTGAGATTGCCGGGCGCATCGCCATAGCGCACCCGGCTGTCAGTGGCTCTCACGGTACGCCACTGGACAATCACGCTGGTCGGTGTGCCCTGTTGCAAATACGGCCCGCGCGTGACCTCGCCGTTGATGGACAGCCGCGGCACCAGCACCAGATCGCTGGAATAGCTGAATCGGTTATAGGCGGCGATGGCCAGGGTGTTGCTGCCGTTGTGCAATGCCGGGAGCGCGATGGAGTAAATATCCTGCAGCGGCAAATACACCGGGCTGCTGCCGTTACTGGACTCATGGGATGCGGGGTCTGTGTTCCACTGCGGTTCACCGGTGGCCGGCATCTGGCTGGAACGGAACACCTCGATACCGTTAATCCAGGCAACGTAGCCGTCATCATAATCCACTCCCAGGGTCATCTCGGTGACCGTGGAAAGATCCGTGATTGTGAACGTCGCCCGTGTGTAGACGGAATGCGTGCCACTCGGCACCGTGGTCTGGAACAGGTTCTCTGCACCCGACCCGGTTTCATAGCCAATGCCGTAGGTCCCGTCGCTCCAGCTTGACTCGCCGGGATAACTCTCGGCAGTCCAGTTGATGCCGATCCCGGGATCGCTGCTGTTGGCAAGGTACTTGTGCGCCGACCCGGCCTCCACCAGCACCCGGGGCGCCGCCAGGTTGCAGAGTGGCCAGAGCAGTAACGCCAGCAGCAGGCCGGATCGCAGCTGTACAGGGCTACTGTTCATCGTCGTCCTGCAACTCTGCTAATTGCAGCCGCGCAGAGAGCGCCGTTTCCAGTTGCTGCACTGACCGGGTCTGTCGGTGTCGTGGCGGCAGGGCAGCGACCGCTACCTGTGCAGCGAGAAAGCCCTGCCGCGCTTCCTCGNNNGCTGTGCCGCAACCAGAATATCGCCACGTTCAAGCAGCAGGAACTCCTTGCGATTGGCGCGGGCAATCAGGGGATCAAGGCGCATGAGTGCGGCATCGAAGTTGCCACGTCCTGTTTCGAGTTCCACGCCATAGAGTGCGAGGGTCTGAATGTTGCCCAGCACCTGCATGCCTTCATCCAGACTGCGCAAGGCCTCGTCAATGTGTGCATCGCCTGCCGCCGCATAGGCGCGGGCGCGTTCCAGGTAATACTCCGGCAAAGGTTTGCCGGGTGCAGGGAAATGCTCAATAGCTCGGCTGTAGTCCGCCGCCGCGGCCAGCGGTTTACCCAGTGCACGCCAGGCCTTTGCCCGCGTAACCAGTGCGCGCACATTACCCGGCTGCCGGGCAAGTGCGCGGTTCAGGTGGGTCAGCGCCTGTTGCGGTGATCCCTGCTCAAGCCGGGTCCGTCCCAGTCCGATCTCGGCAGCGGCTGCGGTTGCATCGAGCTGTTGGGCCTTGCGGAAATCCGCCAGCGCCTGGTTCCAGTCGCGGTGAAGGCGGTAGAGATCGCCGCGCTGCAAATATAGCTGCGGGTTCGCCGGGTCTTGCCGGATCAGCAGCGTGAGTCTCTGTATCTCGTCATCAACACCGGCATGCCCGTGCGCGCTGCAAGAATATAGCGTGCTCAACAGCAGCAACAACGATACCGGCAGTGACAGCAGAGGGTGGATTCTTGAAATGGGAAGGGTGTTGATCATCAATAAATTATCGACCCGGTGTTGCTTATACTGCAAACAAGCCCCAAAAAAGCGGCTTGCAGCCGCAACCCATTGCGCGTGCGAAGCGCACCTGCACCTATTAAACACACCTGCGTCGCGGCAAACAACCGTGAATCAGCATGGATATTCCACACAAGAACAGAAGTGATACTATCGCCTGTCGAAACAGCCGTGCCGGCTGCCGGATACTCGATCAAGGTCTCATGAAATCATGCTAAGTCTAGCCACCCGCTACCCGCTTATTCTCTTCATCCTGCTCGGCCTGCTGCTGCCTGTATACGCACCGGCCCAGGAGGAGGGTGTAGCGATACCGGCAGAGGATATTAAACTTCAGGAAACCATCCATACGCTGCAATCACTCATCAAGTTGCAGGCCGACCTGAAACGTGATGTCCAGGCAATCAACCAACAGCTGGCGGCGGCCAAAACCGTATCCGAAAAGAATGAAATCCAGTCGCGGCTGGACAAGCTTGAGGACGACCTGCAGACCACCACCCGGAACCTCAGGGGGATCGGGGCCGGAGCGGATATCGCCAGCCTGCGGGCGACAGAGGAAGTGGAGTTCAGTCTGCAGCAAGAGTTCTTTGCCCTGCTCAAGCCCGCGCTCAAGGAATTGAAGGACATGACCAGTCATGTCAGGCAAAAGTCTGATCTCAAGGAGAGGATCGCTTCCTACCGGGATAAGCTGCCGGTCGCCGAGCTGGCCGTGGCCAACATCATGGACCTGCTGGCCAAAAATGAAGACGAATCCCTGGATAGATACCTCGAGGGCTTTCTGCTGGAATGGCGCAAGCAGTTGACGGTCATTCAAAGCGAGCTGCAGTCCGCCGAGTTGCAGCTCGAAAAGCTGGAGAGTTCGGAGGCCTCACTGGCCGACGCCTCGCAGAGCTACCTGAAATCCTTCTTCCAGAAGCGCGGTCTCTACCTGGCCCAGGCCATCCTGGCGGTGATGGCTATTCTGCTTCTATCGCGCCTGAGCTACAAGGCAATGGAGAGGTACATTCCGGGGTACCGCAAGGAACACCGCAGCTTTCGGCTGCGCTTGCTGGATCTGGTGCACCGCTTCGTCACGGTTATCCTCGCCATCATGGGCCCGATGGTGGTGTTCTATGTGGTAGAGGACTGGGTGCTGTTCAGTCTCGGCATCCTGCTGCTGCTGGGCATCGGCCTGACACTGCGGAATGCCTTGCCGCGCTACTGGCAGCAAATCCAGCTGTTTCTGAATGTCGGCACGGTGCGCGAGGGGGAACGGATCGACCTCGACGGGCTGCCGTGGCGGGTTCGGCAGATCAATATCTTCAGCCAGCTGGAAAACCCGACGGCCGAGCTCAGCCAGCGGGTGCGCATCGATGACCTGGTCGATCTGAAATCACGGCCGGTCAAGCGGGATGATCCCTGGTTCCCCTGCAAGAAGGATGACTGGGTGATGTTGAGTGACGGTATGCGTGGCAAGGTCGCGGGCATCTCCCAGGAACTGGTGGAGCTGATCGAGCGAGGTGGCGCCCATCGCACCTATACGACCGGCGACTTTCTCGGCCTGTCACCGATGAATTTGTCCAGGAGTTTCCGCCTCAAGGAGACCATCGGCATCAGCTATAACCTGCAACGTGAAAGTGTCGCCGGCATACCGGACACACTGAAAAGCCATATCGAGCAGCGCGCCGCCGACGAGGGCTACGCGGATAGTTTGCACAGCCTGCGTGTCGAGTTCGAGAAGGCCAACACCTCCTCGCTGGATCTCGTCGTGATCGCCGACTTCGACGGGGCGCTGGCAGAAATATATGGCCGACTGCGGCGCGCCATGCAGCGCTGGTGCGTGGAGGCCTGCAACGAGTACGGTTGGGAGATACCGTTTACCCAGCTGACATTGCACCAGGCCAAGGCTGCGAACGAGTAACGCCATTTGCCGAACAGATGTCTGGGCAGTGGTAGGCGCGCCGTCCCCGGCGCGATTCGATGCAAGATGAAACAATCGCGCCGGGGACGGCGCGCCTACACGGTTTTATGCACCTGTAGGAGCGGACCGCGTCCGCGATCTTCCCCCACGGTTTTATGCACCTGTAGGAGGGCACCGCGTCCGCGATCTTCCCCGCACTCAGGCCAGCGCCGGATAATCGGTATAACCCTTTTCATCGCCACCATAGAACGTGTCCGGGTCCGGCGTATTCAATGCTGCATTCGTTTTGAAGCGTTGCACCAGGTCCGGGTTGGCCAGAAACGTCTGGCCAAATGACACCATGTCGGCATCGCCTCCGGCAATAGCGGCCTCGGCACGGGCCTTGTCATAGCCGCAGTTCGCCATGTAACAGCCATCGAAATGATCGCGTATCTGTCGATAGTCGAGCCTGCGTGCACCACTCATCATTTCACCTTCCACCACGTGCAGGTACCCCAGCCCCTTGCCGCTGAGCGCCGTGGCGACAGTGTTGAACGTGGCCTGCGGGTCGGAATCATGAATGTCATTGTAGGAATTTTCCGGTGATATGCGTACGCCCACGCGCGCGGGTTCCCAGCTCTCCAGTACGGCAGACAGTACTTCCATCAACAGCCGGCTGCGGTTTTCCAGCGAGCCGCCGTACTGGTCATCGCGCTGATTGGTGCCATCACGCAGGAACTGGTCCAGCAAATAACCGTTGGCGGAGTGGACCTCCACGCCATCGAAGCCGGCCTCCACGGCACATTTCGCGGCCTGCCGATACTGGTCCACGATGCCCGGCAGCTCGTCGGTGCGCAGCGCCCTGGGTTCAACAAACGGTTTCAGCCCTTCGAAGGTCACCGCATCACCTTCAGGTTTGATGGCTGAAGCGGACACCGGCTGTTGGTTATCCGGTAACAGGTCCGGGTGGGAAATGCGGCCGCAGTACCATAACTGCGCAAACAGTCGGCCACCTTGTGCATGTACCGCGTCGTTCACCGTACGCCAGCCCTGCACCTGTTCATCACTGTGAATCCCCGGTGTTGCCGGATAACCTATGCCTTCCGCCGAGACCTGGGCGGCCTCGGAAATGATCAGGCCGGCACTGGCGCGTTGCGCGTAGTAGGTTGCATTCATGGCACGGGGCACATTACCGGGCATGGCCGCCCGGTTACGTGTTAGCGGCGCCATGATCACCCGGTTTGGCAGTACCAGGTCACCCAGGCTGAGGGGCGTGAATAAATCGATGTGTGTCTTGTCTTGCGAACCGGCAGTCATACTGTCTCTCCGTTGGTGTCACTGGATGGATTGTACTGGCAATGCGATCACCAGTAGTAGACAGGCATATAAATCACCGCGCTAGTGAATTCAGTGCCGTTCTGAAATATGATAGGCGCCCTTCATCGAGTCAGCCCCAAGCCAAATTCAGAGACCCGTATTATGCCTGCAACCATAATCTACACCGAAACAGACGAAGCGCCAGCCCTGGCCACGTATTCCTTTTTGCCGGTTGTACAGGCCTTTGCCCGGGTTGCGGGTGTGGAGGTGGAAAGCCGTGATATTTCACTGTCCGGCCGGATAATCGCGACTTTCCCCGACAAGCTCACGGAGCAGCAGCAGCTCGGCGATGCGCTGGCAGAGCTGGGCCAGCTGGTGAAAACTCCCGGGGCCAACATTATCAAGTTGCCGAATATCAGCGCATCGGTGCCGCAGTTACTCGCCGCGATCAAGGAGTTGCAGGCACAGGGTTATGATATTCCGGACTTCCCGCAAGAGCCCGCCAATGCCGCGGAGGAGGCGATCAAGTTACGCTATTCAAAGGTGCTCGGCAGCGCCGTGAATCCGGTTTTGCGAGAAGGCAACTCGGATCGTCGTGTTGCCGGTCCGGTGAAGGAATATGCGAAGGCCCATCCGCACTCGATGGGGGCGTGGTCACGCGATTCGAAATCACATGTCGCCTCGATGTCCGACGGTGACTTCTACTCAAGTGAGCGGTCTGCGGTGATGACGACGGCGGACGACCTGAAGATTACCCTGACGACCGCTGCAGGCAAGGCACAGGTACTGAAAGAATCTGTCGCCGTGCTTGAGGGCGAGGTGGTCGATGCCACCGTGATGAACCGCAACAAGTTGCGTGCGTTCTTCGAGGAAGCGATGCAGGATGCCAGGGCAGAGGGCGTGTTGCTGTCGTTGCACATGAAGGCCACGATGATGAAGGTATCCGACCCGATTATCTTCGGCCATGCCGTCAACGTTTATTACAAGGACGTGTTCGACAAGCATGCGGCGACTTTCGAGACACTGGGCGTGGACACGCGCAACGGCCTTGGTGATGTGTATGCCAGGATTGCCGGCCTGCCGGATGAGCAGCGCCGTGCAATTGAAGCCGACATCCAGGCGGTCTATGAAACCCGTCCGCAACTGGCGATGGTGAACTCCGACAAGGGGATTACCAATCTACACGTCCCCAGTGACGTGATTGTTGATGCCTCGATGCCGGCGATGGTACGGTCATCCGGACAGATGTGGGGAGCGGATGGCAAATTACACGATACCAGGGCGATGATACCGGACCGCAACTACGCGGGCATCTACCAGGTCGTCATGGATTTCTGCAAACAGCACGGTGCCTTTGATGTCACCACCATGGGCAGTGTCAGCAACGTCGGCCTGATGGCGCAGAAGGCGGAAGAATACGGCTCCCACGACAAGACCTTTGAAATACCCGCCAACGGCGTTGTGCGCGTTACCGACCGTGCCGGCAATACCCTGCTGGAACACACGGTGGAGCAGGGCGATATCTGGCGCATGTGCCAGACGAGGGACCTGCCCATACGGGACTGGGTAAAGCTGGCGGTGAAGCGCGCACGCCTGACGGGCCAGCCGGCCGTGTTCTGGCTGGACAGCAAGCGCGCGCACGACGCGAACCTGATCGCCAAAGTGGAGCGTTACCTGAAAGATCGCGATACCAGTGGACTGCAGATACTCATCAAGTCACCGGTTGAGGCCATCCGCTACACGCTGCAGCGCGTCAAGGCGGGAGAGGACACGATCTCGGTCACCGGCAATGTATTGCGTGATTACCTGACGGATTTATTCCCGATCCTGGAGCTGGGCACCAGTGCGAAGATGTTATCCATCGTGCCGCTGCTCGCCGGCGGCGGTCTCTATGAAACCGGTGCAGGTGGTTCTGCACCGAAGCATGTTCAGCAGCTGGTAGCGGAAAATCATCTGCGCTGGGACTCGCTCGGGGAATTCCTGGCGCTGGCCGTGTCACTCGAGGATCTGGCGCAGAAAACCGCCAGCGACAAGACACAGGCGCTGGCCGATGCCCTCGACAAGGCCAACAGCCGCTTCCTGAATACCAACAAATCCCCTTCGCGCAAGGTCGGCGAGCTGGATACCCGCGGCAGTCACTTCTACCTGACGCTGTACTGGGCCCAGGCCCTGGCGGAGCAGGGGGATGACGGGGAGCTGCAGGCGACCTTCGCACCCATCGCAAGGCAACTGACCGACAACGAGCAAACCATCGTGGCCGAGCTCAACAGCGTCCAGGGGCAGCCGGTTGAACTGGGCGGCTACTACCGTCCGGACAAGGCGCTGACCTCAAAGGTGATGCGCCCCAGCGCTACCTATAATGCGATCATCGACAGTCTGAATTAACCCGTTAGCTACATAAATCCCGGCCTCAAATCCGGTTTAGTGCGGATATCTCAATAAACCCGACACTAGTCGATAGATATCCGTATGGAACCCCTGCTGCCTGCCCTGGATAACCTGCCCGTGTTTTACACGGTGCTGGTCTCGCTGCTGGCCATGGCCGGGCTGTCCAGCCTCGCGCTCTACCGTCAACTGCGCCAGCGGCCCCCGGCCTCGGGCTTCATCTGGCTGAAAGCACTGCTGCTGCTGCCCCTGTGGACACTGTTGCTGATCTGGACCGGCCTTGCGGTCTCGATGGGTGTCTTTACCGCTGGCATGACCGGCAGCGGGTATTTCGCGCTGCTCGGTCTGACGGTGGTGCCGGTGTTTGTTGTGCTGACCTGGGGGCTTTACTTCTGGGTGCGCGGCAGGACGCTGGCCGATGCCGCTATGCTGTTACTGGTGCCGGCCCTTGTGTTCACCGTCTACAGCGTGCAGCGGCTGTGGTTGTGTGAACCGCTGGCCCTGAGTGGCCTGGGACAGGCCCAACTGTGCACGGCACGTTTGTATGAACACGGTGAAGGCGGTGCGATTCGTAACCAGAACACCGCACATGGCTGGTACCGGCATGCAGCGGAGCAGGGTGTGGCAGAGGCCGAGTTTGTGGTTGCCGGCTTTAGCTATGAACGCGAACAAAAGATGGCCTGGTATACCCGCGCCGCCGATCACGGCCATGCCGGGGCGGCCTATCAGCTCTACTGGTTACTGGAAAAGTCCGAGCCTGCTATGGCCCTGCAACGCTTGCAGGCAGCCGCGCAGCAGCAACATGGGGGCGCGCAGTATCGCCTCGGGACAATGTACAGGGATGCCCACGGGGGTGTGGACAGGGACCTGTCGCGCACCCGTGAGTTGTGGCCGCGTGCCGCCAGCGCCGGATATATCTCCGCGATGCGTGCCCTGGCGATTGCCTATGCACGCGATGGCATCCTCTTTGACTACGATCCGCAGGCGTCCCGCTACTGGGAGCAGCAGGCGCACACCCTGACACCATCGAAACCGGAGTTACCGGTTATCGAGCAGTTCCTGGAGATGAACTGGGAACTGGAACTGCAGAAAGTCCGGGCGCGCCGTGACCGGGCCGAGGCCGGCGATGCGCAGGCACAACTGGCGATTGGCCGGGAGATCCTGCAGCAGGCGGGTACGGACCCGGCACTGATCGACAAGGCCATGGGCTGGATTGAACAGGCCGCGGAGAGCGGTTCCATGGAGGCACAGTATCAACTCGTGGGCCATTATCTGGCGCATGAAGCCAGCTACGCGCAAGGGCGGCAGTGGCTGCTTGCCGCCGCCGACAACGGCCATGAACAGGCGTTGCGCAAGGTGATCGCCGCCTGCAAGACACAGGCGTACGGCATGCCGCGCGACCTGCAGCGTTCAAAGGCTTACAGTGAGGCCCTGTTCGCGTTGCTCAAGGCCCGGGGTACCCTCGAGAATGATCCGGAGTGGGCCAGTGCCGGCTGGGAATACAGCGACACCCTGAAACAGATCAAGAAAGAAGCCAGTGCCTACCTGCCGCCCGATGAGCTCCGGCAGCAGAGCAACGCCGGCGACCCGGCAGCCCAGTACCACCAGGCAATTGAATTGCAGTCCACACGCTATGACGAGAGTGTTGCCCTGATGACGGCAGCGGCCACGGCCGGTTACCCGCAGGCCCAATACGAAATGGCACGTCGCTACCGCACGCGCAAGCGCACCCTGGAGGAGGAACAGCAGGCCATCGACTGGCTGACGGCTGCCGCAGAGACCGGCCATCGCGGGGCCATGGTGGACCTGGGCGTCGTCTATCTGCAGGGTATCAAGCGCATCGACCTGGAACCTGACCCGTACCGGGCGAAGCAGCTGTTCGAACAGTCCCTGCAAGGCGTGGAGGACACCGTCTATGCACAGCAGACCGGCAATGGCAGGGGCTGGAAATACACGGTGGACAGTGTCAACCGCTGGTTGAGCAAGCTACCTGAATCCGTCAGATAACGATCCACTGCAGCAGCGGATCGCATCCGCGATGACGCACTGATGCAGATCAAACCAGCGTACAGCCCGGCCGGTTGCCGCGGAGTCGCATGGCCCACTTCAGCTCTCTGGCCAGTTGCTGCTGTGCCGGGCGTGCCTGCTCGAATATCTCACGTGCCTTGTAGAACTCGAGTATTTTCACATCACGGATGTCCGGCTGGATAAACACCGTCGGCCGTTGCTGCTTGAGTTTCTCCAGCAGAATGTTTCTGCTCATGACTGTGAAGCCCTGCAGCAGCACGCCCAGCGATGACGGCGTCTCGCCGTTCGCAATGCTGCGGCGGCCACTGACATCGATGGCGATAACAATGTCGCACTCATCCTGCACGCGGTCATAGGGCAGGGGGTTGGCTACACCGCCGTCGACGAGTGTGAAGTTCTTTATCTGCACCGGCGGGAACACCCCGGGCACCGCCATGCTCGCCTGCAGGGCCGGCAGCAGCGCGCCGGATTTCATAATGACCTCGCGGCCGGTCAACAGCTCGGCCGTAATCACCTTCAGGGGGATCTTGAGACCGCTGAAGTTTCTCACCGGCAGCACCTCGCCGAGCCAGGCGATGAAGTCGGTGCTGTCGAGCAGGCCGCCGCCGGCAAAAGCCGGGTCGATGAAATCCAGCCAGCGGAGTGACTTCGGCAGTCTGAACAAGGAGCGCTCCGCATCGCTCTGGTCGACGAAGAACTGTTCGATCTGGGCACGAATTTGCTTTCCCGACAGGCCGGCGGCATACAGCGCACCGATAATGGCGCCAATGCTGGTGCCGGCAATGATGTGCGGGCGTATGCCCATCTCATCCAGCGTCTCCAGCATGAGGATGTGCGCCAGCCCCTTCGCACCGCCACCACCCAGCGCCAGCCCGACGCGGGGTTCCCCGCTGCTGCAACCGCTACAGGCAACCAGTGCACTGGCCACGCTGAGCTGCAGAAATGTGCGGCGCGACAGGGTCAGGGGTGTGTGTGTATCCGACATGGTAGCGTCAGTATAGCGAGGTTAGCGCCGTTGCAGGAGCCTCTCGTCGTCGAGCGCAATTCACCGGTATATCCGCGAAAAATACCTGATTACCCCGCCTGCCGGGTCGCGTTGAGCTTCCTGTCGATGCGCTGGCGTCGATGCAGGATGGTCGGGGTGGGCGGCAGCCGGTCGCAGCAGCGTTGGGCGGCACCGAGGTCCTTGCTGATGTGCTCGTGGTACTTGGCGAGTCGCTCGATGGACTCGAGGCAACCACCGGCGGCGAGTGTTTCCCAGACGGCGACGGCCTGTGGCCAGTGCCCGGCACGGCGTAACAGACGCGCCAGCAGGCGTTTGCCGTCAGCGCATAATGCTGTTGAATTTGCCTGCAGCAGTGCGCGCGCCTGCTCTTCAGCATCGCAATCATATAGCCAGCGGGCGAGGGCATGCAGGTCGACATCATAGGCCCCGGGTTGTTTGATCGCCTGTGACAGCGCCGCGTGTGCGACGGCCAGCGAGAGGATGTCCTGCCTGTTGTGCTCGACTACCCTTATGAGCGCTTCCGCCTGACCCTCGCGGAGGTAGCGGAACCAGGCCGCAGGTGCCTCGCTGCCGGGCAGGTCATCAACACGCCGGAAACCCAGTAGTCTCTCTTCAACGCTCAGCAGCCGGCAATCGTTCCAGCGTTTGCCGAACAGGCGCCGCACCGGATGCAGCAGGTCGAGGTGCGCAAGCGTCTGAAAATCCGGTCGCAGTCCCTGCATGCGGAAGCGGCTGATGAGCAATGGCAGGTCGTAGCTCTTGCCGTTGTAACTCACCAGCCGGTCAGCGGCTGTCAGTATATCGGCAAAGGCCGACAGTGCGGCGGCCTCGGCTGCGAAGCGGGTGATCAGCCATTGTGTCAGGTCGATCGCATCGGCCTCGACAACGGCCACGCCAAGCAGGAAGGCGAGGGTGCCGCTACCACCGGACAGACCGGTGGTCTCGGTATCGATATAGACATGGCGCCGGCTGCCGCCGGGTTCGCCGGGCAGACGGGGTTCGTCGTGCAGTGCGGTTAACGACACGCCACCCAGCGTGCCGGCCAGTGGCACGCGCTGGCGGATACGAATGACACCCTCGGCAATGCATTTACCCTCCAGCCGCTTTGCCAGTGCCTCGACAGGCAGTGCCGGCGTCGTTGTTGATACGTGCCTACCGGTTGTGCGGCCATGCGATTGCAGCTGTGCAAGCCGCGCTCGCAGGGGCGAATCAATGGGGTCAGACTCGATTGATCGCTTGGAGTCTGATTCAGCCCGATCAATCGAGTCTGACCCCATTGATTTCAAGCGGGAGAGCCGTGATTCAAGACGCATGGCGTGCCAGCAGTCCCAGCACCTGCAGCGCCAGTGCTTTCGGTGAATAACCGCGCACCTCGTCACTCGCCAGGATCGGCCCGATGCAGCTCGGACAACCGTGCGCGCATTCACAGGCAGCGACCAGCGCCTGCGCGCCCGTGACGATGGTCTCGCGGTTGTCGAACAGCGGTGCCGAGATGCCGATGCCGCCCGGGTAGTTGTCGTACAGGAACAGGGTCGGCGTGAAGCGCTGCAGGGCCAGCGGATCGACCGCCTCGCCGTCGCTGTTACGTAGCTGCCCGCGACCGCTGGCGCCGACGGTGGCGAACCAGTCCGCGTTGCCATCACCGACCGCGCGGCCGATGTCCCGCGGTTCCGACAGCATGCGCATGGCGGCGACAATGTGCAGTGCGTAACCGGCGCCGAGGAAACCGTCCAGCGCCTGTTGGCGTGAGGCAAAGGTCGCGTCCAGCGCCGCCGGGTTCACCTGCCACCACACCGCGGAGGTGTGCATCTCCTGGTCGGGAAGATCGATGTGGCCATAGCCGACATTCTCGTGGGTGTAATACCGGATCTTCTTGTAACCGACGATGCGACGCACCAGGTGTACCTCACCCCGCGAGACCATGGAGGCTCCACCTGCAGGTGCGAGTCCACTCAATCGCGGCGGGGACGCCGCTCCTACCATTGAATCGCCATGCTCTGCATGAACACCGTCTCCGACGCGATGGGTTGAGACATAATCGCGGCCAGCGGCCGTTCCCACACCAGCGGCCGTTCCCACAATTGAATCGCCATGCCCTGCATGAACACCGTCTCCGCCACGATGGGTTGAGACATAATTGCGGCCAGGTGCCGTTCCCACATTTGAATCATCTGGCCCTGTAGGAGCGCCGTCCCCGGCGCGATTGGGCGTTGCCGCTGACTCCGATTGTTGTTCCTCCAGAATCTTCAGCCGTGTGTAGTCAATCGCATCGGTGTAATAATCCGCGCGCGTGCGCGTTACAAATGCCTTGCGTCCCTCCCAGTCGAGTCGCTCCACCTGGTAGGGCGCGGACTGCACCATGTAGATGGCACCCTCATAAATCGTCTCCGGCGCGGAACTGTAGTCGACCTCGGCAATCACCGTCTGTGCACCGCAGCTGGTATCGATGACCACGAAGTTGCCTTCCGCGACCGAGCGCAGGCTGACACTGTTGGCCGGGTAACTGTCGTCCATCCAGTGCCACTGGCTGCCCTCGTGGTGCAGCACACCGTGTTCCTGCAGGTACGTCAGCATCTCGCCCAGGTCTTCCTTGCCGAACACATCGCCGTCGCGGAACGGCAGTTCAAACGCCGCGCAGCGGATATGATCGAGCAGGATCAGCAACTGGTCGGGGTCGATGCGCGCCTGCTCCGGCGAGGCACCGAGGAAAAATTCCGGGTTGCGGATAATGTACTGGTCCAGCGGCAGGCTGCTTGCCACCAGCACCCCCAGCGCCGTGCGCTGCCGCCGTCCGGCCCGGCCGAGGCGCTGCCAGGTGCCGGCGACGGTACCGGGATAACCATTCAGCACGCACACATCCAGCGCACCGATATCGACGCCCAGTTCCAGCGCCGAGGTCGACACCACGCAATCCAGTTCACCCGCGCGCAGCTTCTTTTCCATGGCGCGGCGCTCGCTCGGCAGGTAACCGCCGCGGTAGGCCGCCACCCGTGCCGGGTTGCGCGGGTCCCGGTCGAAGGCATCCTTCATGTACTTGGTGAGCACCTCGACCATCAGCCGTGACTGCGCAAACACAATGCTCTTCAGGCCGCGCTGCACTGCCTGCTTCGCGATGCGCGTCGTCTGTGAACGTGCCGAGGCGCGAATGCCGAGGTCCGGATTGATCACCGGCGGGTTCCACAACAACAGTTGTTTCGCTCCCTGCGGTGCACCGCTGTCGGTGATCGCGTGCACCCCGGTGTTGATCAGCTCGCCGGCCAGCTCCGCCGGGTTGGCGATGGTGGCCGAACACAGAATGAACCGCGGCTCGGAGCCGTAGAAACGGCAAATGCGCTGCAGGCGCCGCAGCACATTGGCGACGTGCGAGCCGAACACACCACGGTAGCTGTGCATCTCGTCGATCACCACGTAGCGCAGGCTCTCGAAGAACTGCGCCCACTTGGTGTGGTGCGGCAGGATGCCCTGGTGCAGCATGTCCGGATTGGTGACCACGATATCGCCGCGGGTGCGCACCGCCTTGCGCGCGTCGCCCGGCGTATCGCCGTCGAAGGTAAAGGCGCGCACGCCGAGCGAGCCGGCCTCGTTCAGCGCCATCAGCTCCGCCACCTGGTCCTGCGCCAGCGCCTTGGTAGGGAACAGGTACAGCGCCTTTGCCTGTTCATGCAGCGCCGCCTGCAACACCGGCAAGTTGTAGCACAGCGTTTTACCCGATGCCGTCGGCGTTACGATCACCGTGTGTTTGCCGGCCTGTACCGATTCCCAGGCCGCGGCCTGGTGGGTATACAAACGCTTAACCCCGCGCCCGGCAAGCGCCGTACGCAAGCGGGCATCCAGATCCTGCGGCAGGGCCACGTATTGCCCGTGTTTCGCCGGTATCACCAGCTCGCCGGTAATGCGCGCCGCATACTGCGCGCGTAACCGCGCCGCCAGTGCCTCCGCCGGATCAACCGCGGGCGCGGTCCCCCCGGGAACAAGTTTCTCAGCCGGCGTGCTCATGCTATGTTCTCCCCTGGTTCTCTTCGTGTAGAATAGAGAACCAGGGGAGAACAAATCAAGGCCCACGTCAAATCAAGCCGTGATTACGGGCGGCGCGCTGCGGAGAACCCGATTTCAGCGCCTGAGATGCCATGCGTGCCGGGTTTTTCGTCACGGAGAGAAATGACAAATAAGTGATTATATTCAGTAATATACATAATTTTTCACCCTGCAGGCGCGGCACCAACGCCCCGAGCGAATAATGAAAGGCTTTGCAGGCGCAGTGCCCCCGCCGCGACAGGAAAACCACCATGCAACTAACAAAACGCCAGGCCGAGATCTACCACTACCTGCTCGACAACGCTGATCATTTCGACCATCCCCCCAGCCACGACGAACTCTGCCAGGCCCTTGGTCTGCGCTCGCGCGGCTCGCTGCATAAACACATCCAGGCCCTCGTCGAAGCCGGCCTGGTCGAACCCATGGATCGCACCCACCGCGGTATCCGTCTTGTCGAACAGGCAGAGCCGGAGGCGGGCATCCCGTTCCTAGGCAGCATCGCCGCCGGCCGTCCCATCGAAGCTGTCACGCAACCCGAATTTATGCAGGTGCCCGAAGAACTGCTTGGCACCCGGCCCTGTTATGTCCTGCAGGTGCGCGGTGACTCGATGATCGATGCAGGCATACTCGACGGCGACTACGTCGTCATCGAACAACGCGACAGCGCCCGCAACGGCGACATCGTCGTCGCGCTGGTTAACAACGAAGAAGCGACCCTGAAACGCATCGAACAACAACCCGGCCGGGTGATCCTGCACCCGGCCAATGCCAGCATGACCGCCATGAACTACACACCGGATGCTGTCGTCATACAGGGCGTGTTGAGAGGTTTACTGCGGAGTTACTACTGATTGGAAACAGGGTGCACGGAGAACTCCCTGCATAATCAAAGAAAAAGAGCCCCTTGGGCGGTTTGCATCCACACGCCCACTGACCTTGAATAGACTTGCAGGCGCAAACCTGTTTTCATCACATGTAATCAACACGGTAATGAAGAGGTGACAGACATGAACTGGACCGTCTATTTATCCGGCGAGATACATACCGACTGGCGCGAGCAAATAATGCAGGGCGCGGAACGGGACAAGCTGCCTGTCGTCTTTACCTCCGCCATAACCGATCATGAGGCAAGTGATGCGGCGGGTGATGTGCTGGGCGCCGAGAACGATAAGTACTGGCGCGACCACAAATCAGCGAAAGTGAATGCAATCCGTACCAAAACGCTGATCGAGAATTGCGACATTGCGATCATACGTTTTGGTGATCAGTACAAGCAGTGGAATGCCGCGTTCGACGCGGGTTGTTGCGCGGCGCTGGGTACGCCGTACATAACATTGCATGATGAAACAATTATTCACCCACTGAAGGAAGTGGACGCCGCAGCCATGGCGTGGGCGAAAACGCCTGAACAGGTGGTTGAAGTATTGAAATACGTGACGACAGGATAAGGCACTGACCCCGTTTATTTTGCATTGGTCATTCGTCGGAGACGGTGCGCCTTTATCAAACCACCCCTAATAAAACGCAACTCGCCCGATACACAAATCCGCGCTAAACGCCCGGCCAATCGCCAACACCCCGATGCGCTCAAGCTCGGTCACATCCAGCGCTGTTCTTGTCTTGTAGGGAGAAAACTCCGCAAACGGCAGTTGCACTGTCTGCCAGCGGGCCGGCGCCTGAAACGTCGCCCGGTAGGATTGCCACGGCAGCCACAAATCATCAGTGCGCAGATGCAGGTTATACGCCTCATCATTGCCGTAGACGTCAATCACAATACCGCTATAAGCCGAGGCATCCGCCGCAGCCGTCTTCTCGATATCCAGTGCCGCCTGCACAAACCCGCCATTGTTCTCCAGCCGGACATCACCCTGCAGTCGCAGACAGTCACGGTTATCCATCGACGACAGCGTCAGCGTGCCGCTGGACACGCCACCCATCACACCATCGGTGACCATGCGCCAGGAAGTCCCCAGCGCGGAATAAAGGTTACCGCTACGCCGGTCATCGATTATCAACAAGTCATCAGCCATAACAGACGCACCACCCAGAAAAAACAGCAACACCCAGCAACGAATAAACAAACGTCCACCTCCCGATCTCATAGTTTATAGAGCAAACGCGACACAATTAACACCAGCAGGATCAGAATACCAAAGGGGTAGGGCAGGACCCCAAGAAAGAAGGCTGTCAGCGTCAGGCCAAGCAGCCCAAGCAATACCAGCAATACCCGATCTTTCAGATGATTCATAGCAGAGAGTGTAGATCAACCCGGGATTCCGCACACTGCCAAGCCCCGTTCGCGCTTGCGAAGCGCTCCTACGCTAATCGATACACCTGTTGTAGGAGCGGATCGCATCCGCGAATAATCACTGATCCAGTGTTTGTTCTGCGCACACATCGTCAGGAATCGCATGGCAGGCCCGTGCCAGGGCCGCGAGATAATCCACCTGCTCAGGGGAATGCTGCAACGCACGCCGGAACAGGCGTATGGCATCCCGGTATCGATGTGCCTGCAGCGCGAGTGCGCCCGCCCTGACCTGCGGGGCTTCTTCATACTGATGGGTGTCTGCGAGCAATACGGCGACCTGTGCCGCACGGGCACTGTCCCGCTCGTTCTCGTAATGGGCCAGCAGCCTATCACACCCCGCTCGCGCAGGGCCTCAAAATAGACATCGGCGAGCAGAAAGTAGCCCGGGAGATTGGGATGAAGATGTTCCAGCATGAGGTCATTGCCGATAATGCCGTGCGCGGCGGCCTCCAGCAGACTGGCCTGAACCTCAACCACATGGGCGCCATAGTCGGCCGCAAGTTCCCGGATCACGGTGTTGAATGCTTCCGGGGCACGAAAGCGCAACTGGTCCCGGTCTTTCGCTGCAAGGTAGGCATCGCGTGCCGGTGAATAATCACCCCGATGTTCCAGCAGCTGGCCGAGGGCGAAATAACCTGAGGCAGCGGTATCGTCGAGTGCCACCACCTCTGTCAGTGCCACCTCTGCGGCCGCCAGGTCGCCCTGTTGTAGCGCTTCCGAGCCCGCCGTATATTTTGTCTGCCAGACGGCCGCATCCGTGTCCGCTGCAAGCTCGCTGCTAAAGGGCGCCATGCCGTTCTCGTTGCTGGCAAGGGTGCCAATAAACACAGGGATGCCTGCATCCCGGTAGCGCGCCAGCAGGCTGGCCAGATTGCTGCGGAATTGCTGCTCACCCTCGCGGTACAAGTCTGAATCAAGCGGTATGTGGCGCTTGCCGACAATGCGGTGCATCAAGGTTCCACTGCTGTTCCTGATGGCTTCCACATCCACGGGCTGCCGGCTGGTGGCCACCTGGTAGCTGTGCATGAGCAGTTGCAGGAGGCGCGATTCACGCAGCGCCAACAAGGCCAGGATGACGGGTCGACTGCGCCCCGCTGACAGTGCCGAGCCGACACCAAGTATCCCGAGGTACTCATTGTGACCGGCATAGATCAGCACCGCATCGGGCTGCCGGTGGATGATCTCATCGGCGAAATCCAGCAAGGTGTAGGAATTCACTGCCGGCATGGCCGTGGTGATGATCTCGAAATTGATGTCTGGCCAGGTTGCCTGCAGTCGTTGCTGCAGCATCCCTGCAAGGGAAGCGCCGTAGCCATAAGGAAAGCCTGCCGCCGTGGAGCCCCCCTGGACCACGATGCGTAAGGTGCCAGGCGCCTTTTGTGCGGGAAAGCGCGTCGGGTGAATCCTGATATCGGGCGTCGCGAATTCGTCAACCACGAAACGCTTCACACTATCCGGGTTGGCCTGCAGGAAACCCGGTGCCCCGGCAACGGGTATGAACAGCGGATAGCTGTGACCGTAGCCGGCCAGACGCAAGCCAGCTTCAAGCAGGAGGAAGAACAGCACCGGAATGCACAGCGCCACGACGGTGAAAAGCCGGCGTCGTAATACTGGCCTCGTATTTCCCTGCTTATCGACCGTCACGCGCACTCCGGTTGCGGTACAGATAACTGCATCGTCTCAAGATCTCCTCTTCGTTCGCCGTTCCATTCGCGCTTGCGAAGTGCTCCTACGCCAATCGACACACCTGTTGTTGTAGGAGCGGATCGCATCCGCGAATTCACCCGCCATCCCGTTCGCGCTTGCGAAGCGCTCCTACGCTAATCGACACCCCTGTTATTTTAGGAGCGGATCGCATCCGCGATCTGGCTCAGGCGCTGCGCAGGCGTGTCATCTTGACCAGCAGGATCGCTGTCAATGGCAGCACGAAGGTGAGTGACGCCACCGCGATCATCAGCCAGCCGAGTTCCGAGTAGTCGGCCGGAACCGACACGACGGCGGTGTCCCGCTCGCTGACCTCGCGGGTGACGGTAAAAAACTGGTTCATGTACTTGGTGCCCAGCGTGCTCGCCGAGAGTGCCAGGTTGGTGAACGAGGCCATGACCGCGAAGAAGGTCGCCTTGAGTTTGGCAGGGGCCGAGTTGGCGATCCAGGCGAGCATGGGGATCATCGCCACCTGGCCGAGCGGCGACTCGATCGCCGTGTCCACCAGCGCGATAAAGTGCGCATCGACCATGCCGCCCGTGTGTGCCGCCGTCCACGTGTGCAGCCCGTAGTACATACCAATGATCGGGAAGGTCAGCAGGGTACTGATGAGGGTGAGGAACACGACGATGTAGGCAATGGACTTTTCCGCCATGAAACGGCGGAAGATGAACATGCCGAACAGCGCCAGGGCGCTGCTGATCAGCGACAGCACCGACAGGAACTGCTGGTCGAAACCGAGCTCGTCGATCATCCACCAGGTCTGGCCCGCACCGGGCGTGGGCATGGCGCGGTAGACGAAGATGATGATGGCGGTGCCCAGCAGCACGTTGCGGGCCGCGGGTTCGAGCACCTTGAGCAGGCGGCTGATGAGAAACAGGATAATGAGCATTGAGCCCGCAAAGATGATTTCCTGGTTGTACGGCACCTCGGTCAGGCCCATGGTGATGGTAAAGATCACGAACACCAGGCTGCCGCCGAGGATCCACCAGTTAGGCGCGGTGCGCTCAAGCTGGCCGTGAACCATATCCATGGCCTTGGCCGCGTCGATGCCATGACCGCGCAGCCGTTTCAGTTCGCGCCGCTTGAGGATGCCGCTGAGCAGCACGCCGGCCACCGAGACCACGGGGATGACCAGCGCGATCTCGTAGATGCGGATATAGATCTGCAGCTTCGCCTGTTCATCCAGGGTCTCGACGCCCGCGAACATAAAGACATTCAACAGGGCAACGAACACGGTGCCGCCGATGATCGCGACGCGTCCCAGCGTCTGCATGGTGGTATGCATCAGCCGCTTGGTGCCGGCCGGGAAGGGCTGCCCGTCCTTGTCCAGCAGCGGCACCGCCTCCACGGTCATCGCATCGGCGACCACGTCCTGGACCACGAAGCCGACCGGCGCCAGCAGCGTGCTCAGCACGAACCATGCCTCCACCGGCATCATCGTGCCCATGGCATCCGGGTCGCCAAGCAGGCCGACCATGATCAGCAGGCTCGCCGCGGTCAGGCAGGCGCCCAGATAGACCAGTCCGGACTTGTGCCGCCAGATGAGATCGACCAGGTGGCCGAGCGGCATCTTCAGCGCCCAGGGGATGCCCGCCCAGAATCCCAGCGCGGCAAGAAACTCCGCCGATAGCCCAAGGTAGTCCTTGACGAAAAAGGTGCCGACAATCGCCGTCAGGCCCGACACGCCGTAGGCCACGTAGACCATCAGCGGCGGCAGATAGGAAAGACGGAACTCGCGTCCGAGTTCCAGGATGGTGCGGTCAAACCAGCGGTAGGCACGCGTTAACATGGCGAGGCAGGATACTGGCGCTGAGCGGTTTTGACAAACGCTTGCGAAACAGGAAAAAGAGGGATACCCGATGATATTCGATGCAGGAGCGGATCGTATCCGCGAATCTCACCAACACCGAATAAAGTGCTCCAAAAACGGACCGCACCCTGATTATTTGCAATAATCACACCTGCCCAAACACGCATGCAATCATGAACACGCTCTATAGCACCGATCGCGAAGTACTGGAAACGGCCGTCCGCTGGCTGGAGGCGGGCCGGCGCGCGATGATGGTGACCGTGGCGAAGACCTGGGGTTCGTCGCCACGACCGGCCGGTGCGCTGATGTTGATGGATGCCGACGGCCGCTTCGTCGGCTCGGTGTCCGGCGGCTGCGTGGAGGAGGATCTGGTCATGCGCTACCGGAGCGGGCAGCTCGGCGATCAATTCCCGACCCTGATCGATTACGGCGTCGACCGTGCGCAGGCGACCCGCCTGGGTCTGCCGTGCGGCGGACGGCTGGAACTGCTGATCGAACAGCTCGACAGCGCGGCGCCGCTCAGGCAGGTACTGGACGCGATCAAGGCCGGGCAATTGCTCACACGGCGTGTCTGCCTCGCGACCGGCGAGGTCAGCCTGCACGCGGTGTCTGATGCTGCCGACGCGTTCAGCTACCGGGATGACACGTTGAGCAAGGTGTACGGGCCGCGTTGGCAGTTGCTGTTGATCGGTGACGGCCAGCTGAGCCGTTACGTCACGCAGATCGCACTGCTGCTCGATTACCGCATCATCATCTGCGACCCGCGCGATGCGCCGGCAGCGGAACCGGTGCCGGACGGTGTCGAGCGGGTCAGCATGATGCCCGATGACGCGGTGCGCAGCTATGTGAATCATCCGCGCAGCGTGGTCGTCGCGCTCACCCATGATCCGAAACTCGACGACATGGCGCTGCTCGATGCATTGAACTCGCCGGCGTTCTACGTCGGTGCGATCGGCTCAAAACTGAACTGCGCGCGGCGTCGTGAACGCCTGCAGACACTGGGCCTCACGGACGCGCAACTGCAACGCCTGCATGCCCCTGTCGGACTGCCGATCGGCAGTCACGCCGCGCCCGAGATCGCGTTGTCCATCATGGCCGAGGTCACGGCACTGCGAAACGCTGCGGTGCAGGCCGCCACGCGCGGAACCGCCAACACATGAAGCCGCCGCCGACCGGCATCCTGCTGGCCGCGGGGCAAGGCACGCGCTTCGGCGCCAACAAGCTGCTGCACCCGCTGGTGGACGGTACACCCATGGCCGTTGCCAGTGCACGCACCCTGCATAGCGTGCTGGCGCACTGCATTGCCGTGGTCGACGACAGCGGCAGTGAGGTCGCAAAGCTGTTGGCGGAGACGGGCCTTGAGGTAATCGACAATCTGCGTGCGCGCGACGGTATGGGTACCAGCATTGCCTGCGGCGTGGCCGCAAGCCCCGCTGCCGGCGGCTGGGTGATAGCCCTCGCCGATATGCCGAACATCCCGGCTGGCATCATACAGGCGGTGGCCGACGGGCTGGCGCGGGGTGCGGGCATCATTGCACCGCGCTGTCGCGGACAGCGTGGCCACCCGGTCGGCTTTGCACCACGCCATGCAGCAGCGCTGCTGGCATTGCAGACCGATCGCGGCGCACGCGATATCATCGCGACACACCGTGACACGCTGGAGTTGATCGAGACAAGGGACAATGGTGTCGTCCACGATATGGATACCCCGGCATCGCTGTCCGTATACTCGCCAGGTTCTGGTACAGAAATGTAGGAGCGGCGTCCTCGCCGCGAATCGCGCCGGGGACGGCGCTCCTACAGTATGAAATTTTGCAATGATTGGGGTAATGTTACCTGGCCAGACTGTGTAACCACCGGGCATGGCAGGGTGCCGGCGATTCGACTACCATGAAACACACAGTTATATACACGCCCGCAGGAGAATGCTCATGCTGCAATTGAAGGTCAACGGC
>CAMYIO010000038.1 GCA_947258515.1 uncultured Ectothiorhodospiraceae bacterium | reverse complement strand
TTGGCACACGTACCTTCATGAACAATTGCGACCCGATCCATTCACAATAGCAACGGACAATACAATGGAAACACGTCAACTATACGATCCCGAGAGCTCGACCTGCAGTTATCTGGTCTGGGACAGGGAGAGCCGTGAGGCGGCACTGATTGACCCGGTACAGGAACAGCTCAATCGGGACATTAACCTGGTCAGGGAACTCGATCTGCAGCTGAAATACACACTCGAAACGCACGTTCATGCCGATCATGTGACCGGTTCCGGTGTACTCAGGAAGACGTTTAATTCCATTGTCATGGTCCATGAAAACAGCCGGGCAAAGTGTGCCGACGTGCAGATCAAGGGTGGCGACTTCATACCGCTGGGAACAGAAAAGATCCATGTCCTGTATACACCGGGACATACTGATAGTGATGTGAGTTATCTCATTCCGGGAGCCGTGTTTACCGGTGACGCATTACTGATACGTGATTGCGGCCGCACAGACTTTCAGTCCGGCGATGCCGGCATGCTCTACGATTCAATTACGCAGCAATTGTTTACCCTTGCGGATGACACCATTGTTTATCCGGGACACGACTATGGCGGGCATTCTTTTTCATCGATAATCGAGGAAAAACTACACAACCCGCGCATAGGTAAAGATACGAACCGCGATGATTTCATCCGCATCATGAACAATCTCAAGCTGCCCCCCCCACAGCGCATCCACGAGGCATTGCCTTCCAATCTGCGCTGTGGCACGCAGGGTCTGGATCTGGCGTTTTCCGCCAATTACTGACACATCTCTCGCAAGGACCTGTCCAGCCGACAAAATGTCAGGATAGGACTGTTTCAAGCGTCTGAACCGCTGCCGGGTTGCATTCCCGTTCGAGTGCTATCGCCGGGATCACCCGCGGCAACGCTTCAAGACATCCCGTACATATGCCGATGTGTCTTTCTGATACGTCATCTCGACGGATCATTTGCTTGCGTTGTAATAACTGCAAGACCAATGAGCACAAATCGGGACAACAAATAACAATGAAAGATAACATCCGCATACTGCTTACATTCGGCTTTATCGCGGTACTGGCCCTGGTGCTCTCCCTGACAGCAATTTCCCTGCAGCAACTGCGCTCCGGCAATGCAAGCATGGAGCAGCTGGTCGAGGTCACGAATAATAAAACGGCGGCCGTAAATGACATGCGCGATGCTGTCCGCCTGCGATCCGACAGCCTTAAAACAATGCGGCTCAGAGAAGATATTTTTGATCGCGATAACGAGCATCAACGCTTCATCAAGCACGCAACAAGGTACCGTCGCGCCAGTGAAAACCTCGTCGCACTCGGCATGGATGAAAAAGAAGCTGCCATCCATGACCAATTGCAACAATTAACAACCGCTGCAGAAATACATAACGACAGGGTCTCGGGGCTGTTGATGAATTATGCAACGCACAATACGGTTGATTCCGCACTGGAAAAAACTGCCATGCTGCAGGGACTGGTACTTGAAAAGCTGGACGAACTGGTCGAGTTTGAACAGCAGCACATGCAAAAGGCACTCACCGACAGCCGCGATCACTATACGAGCACCCGCCAACTGTTGTTCATACTCACCGCGGTGGCACTGCTTTTCTCGACCCTGTTAGCGCGCATGGTAATGGGGCACATCTCGGAGAAAAACCGCCAGCTTGCCTACCAGACATCACATGATGCACTCACCGGCCTGATAAACCGACGTGAGTTTGAACACCGGGTGGAGCGTGCGATTGCACAGGCACACACACAGGCTGCAATACATGCCCTGCTGTACCTGGATCTTGACCAGTTCAAGATCGTGAATGACGCCTGCGGACATGCCGCGGGAGATGAATTGCTGCAGCAACTTGCACAAATCCTGCTCAGTTCCGTTCGGCACCGCGACACCTTGAGCCGTCTGGGTGGTGACGAGTTCGGTATGCTGCTCGAGAACTGCCCGCTGGACAAGGCCGTTGAGATTGCCAACACCCTGCTAACAGCAATAGATAACTTTCAGTTTACCTGGGCTGACAATACCTTCACCCTGGGCATCAGTATCGGTATCGTACCCATAGACCACAGCACCACGGATATCGCCAGCACCATGAGTTGTGCCGACGCTGCCTGCTACATCGCAAAGGAGTCCGGTCGCAACCAGGTACAGATTGCACACATGGGCGATCGTCGCCTGCAGGAACGCCATGGCGAAATGCAGTGGGTCGCACGGCTGAACAGGGCACTTGCAAGGGATCAATTTGCCCTTTACTTCCAGCCGGTCATACCCTGCGCCCGCAAGCCCACGACCGGCAGGCACCTGGAAATACTGGTTCGCCTGATTGACGATGACGGTGCCATTGTTTCTCCGGGAAGCTTCCTGCCTGCCGCAGAGAAGTACAATCTGGTAACCAGCATCGACCGCTGGGTCATTGAACATTCACTGCGATGGCTTGCAGAAAACAGTAACATTAATGAAACGGTTATAACCCTGTCGATCAACATTTCCGGACAGACCATCGGCAGCCCGGAGATGCTCAAGTTCATTATCGACATGCGGGAGGAGACCGGGGTAGCTGCCAGCCAGGTTATATTCGAGATAACGGAAACCGCTGCCATCGCCAATATCACATCTGCAACCGGTTTTATGCTGACATTGCGTGGCTGCGGCTTCCGCTTCACACTGGATGACTTCGGCAGCGGCCTGTCCTCATTTACCTATCTAAAAAAATTGCCTGTTGATTTCCTCAAGATTGATGGCGTCTTCGTACGCGACATCCTTTCGGACCCTGTCGATTACGCCATGGTGAAGGCAATCAGCGAACTCGGACAACTGCTGGGAAAAGAGATAATCGCCGAACTTGTCGAAACATGCGAACTGGCTGACGAACTGCGTAAGATAGGTGTTGACTACATGCAGGGGCATAGCTACGGCAAACCACAACCGCTGAACAACTTCATTCATTCCCGGGCGCCGCGCCTGGTTGTGGTATCGCCCTGATCAGTCACAATTTAGACATTTTTATAACACGAGCGAAGCGAAGCAATCTCGTAACCAGTGAATCAACGAGTTACAGATTGCTTCGTCACTTTGTTCCTCGCAATGACGACACATCAGAGGTTCCCTAAGGCTTTTATTTTTTCGTGTTTTTCGTGGATTCCGTGGCAAGATTTTAAAGCAAGTTCCATTCGCCTCTGTGGTGAATTGCTCCGTATCAAGTAGACTCCAGCCATGAACAATTTTCCCCCACTGCTGGACATGATCAGGGGCCTGATCGGTACGCCCTCGATCAGCCACATTGATCCGAACCTGGACCAGGGGAATCGTGCAGTGATCGAACTGCTGGCCAACTGGCTCGAGGACACCGGCTTCCGTGTTGAAATCATGTCACTGCCGGGTGCACCCCGCAAGGCCAACCTGATCGCGACACTCGGCAGCGGGCCGGGAGGACTGGTGCTGTCCGGACACACGGATACCGTGCCCTATGACGAGGGGAAATGGACATACGATCCCTTCTCCCTGACCGAGGCAAACCAGCGTCTCTATGGCCTCGGCACATCAGACATGAAGTCTTTCCTGGCACTCGCCCTGGAGGCCAGCCGGGAATTGCAGGCAGGTGATCTGGAAGAACCCCTCATCCTGCTGGCGACAGCCGATGAAGAAACATCCATGGCAGGCGCGAGGACACTGGTCGAACACGCACGGCCTCGCGCACGACACGCCGTTATCGGTGAACCCACCGGCTTGCGGCCAGTGCGCATGCACAAGGGTATCCTCATGGAGTCGATTCATCTGCAGGGTCACTCCGGCCATTCCAGCGACCCGTCACTGGGTAATAACGCCCTGGAGGCCATGCACACGGTAATTGGCGCAATATTGTCGTGGCGCGCTGAATTGCAGACGAACTTTCGTGACCCGTTTTTTGCCGTACCGGTCCCGACGCTCAACCTCGGCCATATACACGGTGGCGACAATCCCAATCGTATCTGTCCCGAATGCGAGTTACACATCGACCTGCGCCCGTTACCGGGCATGGACGCGCAGCAACTGCGTGGCGAATTACAGCACAGAATCCTGGAAAGCCTGCAGGGTACCGGTATAGAGACCCGCTTTGAGAGCCTCTCTGCAGGGGTGCCCGGCATGGAAACAGCGGCAGATGCCACCATTGTAAGACTGGCTGAAAAGCTCACCGGACATGCCGCGGAAGCAGCGGCCTTTGCAACAGAGGCGCCGTACCTGAGTCAGCTCGGCATGGATACGGTGGTTATGGGCCCCGGAAATATCGACCAGGCACATCAGCCGGATGAGTACCTGGCACTTGAACGCCTGATGCCCACGATCGATATTCTGCAACAACTGGTAAATACGGTTTGTGTCAAGGCAGGTCCCTTGATATAAACGTGTCAGGATATCCATGTCATGCCAAAGAAAGACGCTAACAAGCAATTTATCGACAGTTTCCGCCACTCGGCACCGTATATACATGCGCACCGTGGACGCACCTTCGTGCTTGCCTTTGGTGGCGAAGCCGTCGCCGACGGGCAGTTTGCAGACCTGGTGCATGACATTGCACTGTTGCACAGCCTCGGCATCCGTTTGGTGCTGGTGCATGGTGCACGCCCGCAAATTGAAAAAAGACTCAAAGCGATTGGCCGCGGCTTTGAGTATGCCAATGGGCTGCGGATTACGGATGATGCAGCGCTCATCTGTGTGAAGGAAGCGGCAGGCACGGTGCGCGTCGAGATCGAGGCACTGTTCTCCATGGGGCTGGCCAACACGCCCATGTCAGGTGCCCGCCTCGGCATCACCTCCGGAAATTTTGTAACCGCACGACCGCTGGGTGTGCGTGACGGCATCGATTATTGCCATACCGGTGAAGTGCGACGTGTCGATGCCCCCGCCATCCGGCAACACCTGCTTGATCAGCGCATCGTGCTGCTGTCACCACTGGGGTATTCCCCGACCGGCGAGGTATTCAATCTCAGTGCCGAGGAGATCGCGACGGCTGTCGCCAGCGAACTGCAGGCCGACAAGCTGATACTGATGACCGAAGGCGATACGCTCAGAAACAGCCGGCGCCAGCTGCTTACCCAGCTGACATTAAACGAAGCGAGCACCCTGCTTGCCTCAAAACGACGTCTGGCGGATTCCACCCGGCGGCATTTGCAACACGCGATTCAGGCCTGTCACCATGGTGTCCGGCGGGTACATCTTCTGGACCGGTCTCACAATGGCGCGCTGCTGCTGGAACTGTTTACCCGTGACGGCCACGGCACCATGATTACCGCTGAAGCCTACGAAGACCTGCGCGAGGCCACCATCGATGATGTCGGCGGCATACTGGAACTCATCAAACCGCTGGAAGACCAGGGTATCCTGGTGAAACGTTCACGCGAGCGGCTGGAGATGGAGATTGACCATTTCTTTGTCACCGAACGTGACGGCACCATCATTGCCTGTGCCGCCCTCTACCCCTGTGACAAGCAGGCACTTGCCGAACTTGCCTGTCTCGCCGTACACGCGGATTATCACAACGCCGGTCGCGGCGAGGCACTGCTGCATGCAATAGAAGCCCGGGCACTGCAGGCCGGCATAAAAAAGCTTGTAGTGCTCACCACGCGCACCGCCCACTGGTTCAGGGAACGCGGCTTCGTCAGCGGTGACAAGTCAGACCTGCCCGGCCAGAAGAAAGCGTTGTATAACTATCAGCGTAATTCCAAGGTGTTTTACAAACTGCTAACCCGGTAACAGCAGTTGTCGGGAACGGGGGCAGCCGTGCCGGTAACTGCTGCAAACGGCGGTCTCAAGACCTTTTCGTATCTCCGGCCATGGCGCCAGCAGCGCGATGAATTGACCCGTGCGGACATGAACAGCTTGAGCAGCGGCGAATCCTGCAGCATCCCGTTACGCCGGGGCTTCATGACTTCAGGTTCTCCGAGCGCAACCGATAGTATGTACTCATAAAGAATATCGTTCAGGACCAATGCCTTACTGGACATGACAAACAGGTACTTTTTGTGAATATGCAATTTACAGTGGCCCCGGATTCTGTATTATCAGAACAGACTGGCACTTATATGCCTGCTAAAGAAATAAGGAATACACAGCTTCGGCCCTGATGTATTCCCGCTAGCGAGCGACGTTTCATGACAGGCATCACTAAACATCCAAAATCGGGGCGCGTGATCAAGGTACTGCAAATTACCGATACCCACCTGTTCGCTGGCAGCAGCGGTTGCCTGCTGGGGCTGAATACCGAACAATCACTGAATGCCATCACTGAAGAAGTTCGCGCTCACCACCTGCCGGCCGAGCTGATTCTTGCCACCGGCGACCTGGTCCACGACGGCACACCCGCAGCCTATCGTCGCATATTCTCGCACCTGGAAAATTTTGGCTTGCCGGTCTATTGCCTGCCGGGCAACCATGATGAGGCCCTGACCCTGCAACGCACCCTGAATAACGGCCGGATCAAGTACACGGAACATGCACATCATGGTAACTGGCATTTTATTTTTCTCGATTCAACCATTGCGAACAGTGAAGGCGCGCACCTGACATCTGAAATGCTGGAGATGCTGGATTCACGGCTGCAATCTGCCCCCGACAGCCACACGCTCGTGTGCCTGCACCATCAGCCGATCCCCATGGGCAGTCGCTGGCTGGATACCATGGCAGTGGACAATCCGGACAAGTTTTTTGCGATTATTGACCGGCACCCGCAGGTACGCGGCATCCTCTGGGGACATGTACACCAGCAATACGATGGCATGTATAAAGACATCAAGCTGATGTCGACACCCTCCACCTGCATACAGTTTTTACCCGGGAGCGATGACTTCGCTGTCGATACAGCGAACCCGGGCTATCGCTGGCTGGAACTGTATCCTGATGGTCGCATAGAAACCGGCGTAGAACGGATTACCGTTCTTCCCGGCTGCATCGATATGGCCTCAAACGGCTATTGAGACATCACCGGCAAATACAGCCGGATCACAAATTGGCAAGGGAACAAGTCTGGCCCCCTCCCCCGCACACTTCTCACCTGTAACCAGCAACACAAAACACGCTACTGCACCAGCTGGTTCAGATCAAAGATCGGTAACAGGATCGCAAGCACAATAATCAGCACCACACCGCCCATCACCAGAATCAGCAGCGGCTCGAACAAACCAAGCACGGCGGCAATCATGGTTTCTATTTCCCGTTCCTGGTTAATGGCAGCACGCTCCAGCATTTCCTCCAGCTTGCCGCTGGCTTCACCGCTGGCAATCAGGTGAACCGTCATGGGTGGAAAATATCCGCTCTTTTCAAGTGACGCGGCAATACCCGCCCCTTCACGCACGCGCGCCGCCGCTTCCCCGACGGCTTCCCGCATGGGAATGTTGGACATGACCTGCGCAGAGATGCGCATGGCCTCCAGCACCGATACGCCGCTGGCCGTTAATATGCTGAAGGTCCGTGCAAAACGACCGGTATTCAATCCCTGCTCCAGTTTGCCAATCAGCGGCAGGGATAATTTCATACGGTGAAAACGCCGGCGATTATCCTCAATACGAAGCAGGTAGGTAAATGCAACACCGGTCAACAGCAACAAGACCAGTATAAGTACGCCGTGTTCACGCAGGAAATCACTGACTGCAATCAGGCCAACCGTCAGCGGCGGCAAGGTCTGCCCGATATTGTCGAACACCTGAACGACCTGGGGAACAACATAGGTCATCAGACCACCCACGACCAGGATGGCGACAATCGTCAGCATCGCCGGGTAGAACACGGCCAGCTGGATTTTCTGCCGCATCTGCTGCCGGTTCTCGGTGTAGTCCGCAAGCCGCTCCAGCACACGCTCCAGATGACCGGACTGTTCACCGGCCTCGACCGTGGTGCGATAAAGCTCGGGAAAGATGTGCTTGAAATCACTGAAGCCGGATGCCAGCGTGTGACCTTCCATGACGCGTGAGCGCACCGCCAGCAGCATACTCTGCAAGCGTGGCCGGTCAGTCTGCTGGGCGACCGCGCGCAGGCATTCTTCAAGCGGCAACGCAGCACGCACCAGCGTTGCCAGCTGCCGGGTAATCAACGCAAGGTCTGTTGCACTGATGCCACGCTTGAACAGGGTGGAACGCTTTTGACCGAGCGTTTCGCGTTGTGCAACTTCCTGCACATCCAGGGGCACAAGCCCCTGATCGCGTAATTGCTGACGCACCTGTCTTGGCGCATCACCCTCGATGACGCCTTTCTTTTCACGCCCGCTCTTGTCCAGCGCGGTATATTCGAAAGCACCCATTTTTTAATAGCGCGTCGCCGGTTCAATACAAGCGGGGAAATACATACAGTGTGATGCTCTCAGTCACTCTGCGTGACACGCAGGACTTCCTCTACCGAGGTTAAACCTTCCAGCACCTTGCGCCAGCCATCCTGACGGATACTCGGTGAATGCTCACGCGCCAGCCGCTCCATGGCAACCTCGCCTTCGCCATCATGAATCATCGAGCGCATGGTGTCATTCACCGTGACCAGCTCGTAGATACCGGTCCGCCCGCGGTAGCCGAGTTGATTGCAGGCAGCGCACCCCGTCGGGCGGTACAGGGTCGGCGGATTATGTTCCGCCACACCGAGCGCACGACAGTCTGCCACACCGGCGGTATAAGCTTCCTTGCAGTCACCACACAGCACCCGCACCAGGCGTTGCGCCAGCACACCGATGAGGCTTGACGATAGCAGGAACGGTTCCACACCCATATCGCGCAAACGTGTCACCGCACCAACCGCACTGTTGGTATGCAAGGTGGAAAACACCAGATGTCCGGTCAAACTGGCCTGCACGGCGATCTCGGCGGTTTCCAGATCACGGATCTCGCCAACCATGACCACATCCGGATCCTGGCGCAATATTGCCCGCAAGCCACGTGCAAAACTGAGCGCAACCTTGGTGTTGACCTGGGTCTGGCCAATACCATCGAGGTAATACTCGATGGGGTCCTCGACGGTCATGATATTGCTGCGTTTGCTGTTAAGACGCTGCAGTGCAGCGTACAGCGTGGTCGTCTTGCCGGAGCCGGTCGGGCCTGTGACCAGGATAATGCCATGGGGTTTGTTTATCAGTTCATCGATATCGTCACGATCCCGGCTTGCCATGCCGAGACTTTCCAGATCGAGGCGACCGGCCTGCTTGTCCAGCAGACGCAAGACCACGCGTTCACCATTACCCGAGGGCAAGGTCGAGACACGAATATCAACGGCCCGGCCCGCGACCCGCAGGGAGATACGGCCATCCTGGGGCAGTCGTTTCTCGGCAATATCAAGACGCGCCATCACCTTGATGCGCGAGACCAGCAAGGGTGCCAGTACCCGCTGCGGTTCAAGTACCTCGCGCAGCACGCCATCACAGCGGAAACGCACCACCAGCCTGTTTTCAAATGGTTCAATATGGATATCCGAGGCATTCTCTTTGACGGCTTCGGTGAGCAGTGCGTTGATGAGACGGATGATGGGCGCATCATCTTCACTCTCAAGCAGGTCTTCAGGCTCGGGGAGATGCTCGGCGATATGCATCAGGTCCATGTCCTCGCCCAGGTCACCCATCATCAACATGGCTTCATTGGAGTCCTGCTCGTAGGTGACCGCTAGCAGGCTGTTGAACTGTTCCTCGTCAACAAGCTGCAGTTTCAGGGGCCGCCCCATGAGGCGGCGCAGTTCAACGATGGCCACGGGCTCGATATTGGCCGTGTGTATCACCACTACCTTGCCGTCCTCTTCCCCGGCAACCAGTACACCGTGCCGCTTCGCGAACATGAAGGGCGGGCGGCGAGGCCCTGCCGCGTCGGATACCTGCAGGTTTTCAGCTTCCAGAAGTGGGCTTTCATTCATACGGCTAACTTACTCGAGCGTCGGATCAGTGTATGAATCGGCAACCGGCGACGCAGTGTCGCTTGTCGTAACCGGGAGTTCCCTGACTTCAGGTGACACCGGCATGGTCCCGGGACCCGGCATAATCGTGTAATCCTTTATGTTTGGCATCACCGGCTGCTGCTTGCCAGGCAGCATATTGACCCCATCATTATTCTGTTGCATTTGCAGTACACGAATATCATTGTACTTGGCGTTGGTGTAACTGTTCATGGTTTCCGCATCACGCAGAATGACCGGGTGAATAAACACCATCAGGTTGGTCTTTCTGACATCAGACGTCTTCGACCTGAACAGCGCTCCAAGGTACGGGATATCGCCCAGCAACGGTGTCTTCTGAACACTCTCGTTTATGACTTCCTCGATCAGGCCACCCAGCACGACCACCTGCCCGTCATCCACCATTACATTGGTCTTGATGGAGCGCTTGTTGGTAACGATGTCGGAGGCACCCGCCACGCTATCGGCAATGCTGGAGACCTCCTGTTCAATATCCAGACGCATGGCATCGCCCTCGTTGATCTGCGGCTTGATCTTCAGCGTCAGACCGACATCCTCGCGTGTTATCGTTTGAAATGGATTAGTGGCGCTGTCCCCCGCACCGGTGCTGGTAAATGAACCCGTCACAAAGGGTACATTTTCACCAATCACAATTTCCGCCTCCTCATTATCGAGCGTCACCAGTGTTGGCGTTGACAGGATATTGGAATTGGTATCCGAGGCCAGTGCATTCAGCACCGCCGCGTAGTTGAAGCTGTTGCTGCCGAAACGGCCAAAACCGACCAGCGCACCATCCAGCAACGTCGGGACAGTCCCACCGGAGTCGGCAGCGATAGCCGCGTTGGCGACATCGGCAATCGGGCTGCCCGAATTGGAATAATTGATGACGCCGACCGGGCCACGATTGCGACCGGTGTCGCCGGCGAATATCCACTGCACACCAAGGTCTCGTGCTGTATCTTCGCCGACTTCCGCGATGATCGCCTCCACCAGCACCTGCGCACGACGGATATCGAGCTGGCTGATCACGCGCTTCAGGGTACGCATGATATCCGGTGGCGCCGTGATCACCAGCGCATTGGTGGACTCGTCCGCCTGTATATCAAAACTTGCCCGGGAGGAGCCCGCCGCCTTACCCTTAGCGGGTTGTGTTTCCTGTTGCTCGATCTTGCCCACACCCATCAGGGTATCGACGATCTCGGCTGCCTCGGCATAATGCAGATACACCACATCGGTATTGCCGCCCGCATCCAGAGGTGTATCGAGGTGTGAAATAATGGCACGCATGCGCAGGCGGGAACTGCGGTCACCGCCCAGCAACACGCTGTTGGTGCGTTCGTCAGCAACCAGCACCTGGCTGGAAGCAGCAACGGGTGCCTTTCCAGCAGCCGGTGCAGCACGATTCAGACTGTTCAGTACGCGCACAACCTCGGTCGCCGAGGCATGCTGCAGGGTAATGATCTCGATTTCACTGTCACTGACCTGGTCAATGCGGCGAATGATCGTCAACAGGCGTTCTACATTACTGGCACGGTCAGAAATAATCAGCACATTGGTTGCCGGGTAAGCGGCCAGGTGCCCCTGTTGTGGCACCAGTGGCCGCAATATAGGAACCAGCTGGGCGGCAGCCACGTTATCCACCTGCACGACTCGCGTCACCATCTGGTCGCCCCTGCCGGGAGCCGCATCGCTGGCCGTCGGGATGCCATCCTGCTTGGCATTGACATCCGGCACGATCTTGATGACCTCACCGCTGGGCACGGCCGCGAAGCCGTGCACCTTGAGGATAGAGAGGAATACCTGGTAGACCTCCTCGCTGTCCATTGGCCGCGATGAAATCACCGTCACCTTGCCTTTAACGCGCGGATCGACAATAAAGTTTCTGTCGGTCACTTCCGCCACAGTGCTGATCAACGCACTGATGTCCGCATCTTTCAGGTTCAGCGTCACGGTCTCCGCCTGCAGCGGCGTGCAAGCAAGCAGCAGGATAAGAAGCAACAATTTGATATTAAAGGCAATTTTCATAATATTGTCTCAAGGGAAACGTGTCTGTCCTGCTTGTCCGCTGATTCTAAATGTATCGGTAAAACGGCTTATTAATTAACGTATCAGTCTGTTTATTCTGGCCATTCCAGGCTCAGGACTTGTTCCTGACCATTGCGCATGACAGTCACGCTCACCGATTCGCCACTCTGCATACTCTTCAGCGCACGCGCGCTGTTGGTGGGGTTATCAAGACTGATGCTGTTGATCTGAATAGCGACATCACCCGCCTGTAAACCCACCTGCTCAAACAAGTCGGGATCCCGTCCCGGAGACAGGGTATAACCGATGGTCTTGCCGTCTTTACCGCGTTTCGGTGTCGCCCGGACCAGGTTGGGAAGATTGGCGTTGCCCCTTTTCAACTGCTGACGTGCGGAATTCAGCCGCTGCCGGGGACTGGCCGTTGGTCGCGAAGACACGGCGCGACTGGCAACCGTGTTTGCCGATTTCTTGTCTCTGGGTAACCGCAGTGTCTCAAAACGGCCATTGCGCTTCAGGATAACCCGGTCAGGGTGTATTTCACTCAGTTCCGCGTTACCCGGGAGCTGCTCGCCTACCGCGTACTGTTCTTCCTTGCCGCGCGGGTCTCCAATAATCGCACGCGCACGCACCGGATCGCTGGAGGCCAGGGCGCCCTTCAGTATCAGGTTGAGCTTTGTCTCCGGTGCATCGACCGGTGTATTCGTCTGCACGGGTTGATTGCCCTGCAACGCGACACCCATTAAATGCCAACTCGGCATCTGGTTGATCAACTGCCGGTCCGGGTTTACCGGCGCCGGCGCCGAATCGGTAATGACCTCGATCTCATCGACGGATTGCGGCGGCGATAACAGGTCCCATGTCAGTGTCGCCAGCATGCTGGCAATCCAGATAATCAGCAGCAGGTTGATCACCCACATTGCACGCTGCGTGTTCCGGCTTTGCAGGATGCGAATCAGGTCGGCCTGTTGTAATGAGAGTGTCTGCATCAAGTCTTATCGCTGTCGTTTCCGCTTGCCATCCTGTCTGCCAGAAGCCGCTTTCCCCTGTCCGGGTCTGCCGCGTCCGCCACCCGGCCTCGGAGGAGGACGCTTTATTCTAACCGGTGGCCTGAGTTCTGCAATACAATCAACAGGCACCGCCTCCACCGGGATCTTGTGCCCGATAAACGACTCGATTTCGGGCAGTGAATAGACAAAATTCTCACAGGCGAAACTGATGGCGTCGCCGTCTTTGCCGACACGCGCCGTACGCCCGATGCGATGCACATAATCTTCTGCATCCTGCGGTAAATCGTAATTAAACACGTGACTGACATCCGGGACATGCAGGCCGCGCGCAGCCACGTCGGTGGCAATCAAGACCGGCAGTTTACCGTCCTGAAATTCCTTCAACAGGTGCTGGCGCTTTGTCTGCGGCACATCACCCGAGAGCACCGCGGATTTGAAGCCATTACCTTCCAGGTAGGCCCACACCCGCTCGGCATTGCGCTTGGTATTGACGAAGACGATGCTGCGACTTGGGTCACCCTGGTTCAGCAAACCGATCAGCAACGGGATCTTGTCTTCATTCGAGGTGTGATACACCACCTGCCTGACACGGTCGGCTGTCACCTTCTCCGGTTCGATATTGATCGCCAACGGATTGTTCATGTGCTCGTAGGCCAGCTCCTGCACACGGTGCGACAATGTTGCCGAGAACAGCAGGCCAAGACGCTGCTCCGGGGGCGGACAACGACGAAACAGGTAACGAATATCCTTGATAAAGCCGAGGTCAAACATACGGTCGGCCTCATCGAGGACGATCACCTGTATCATCTTCAGATTGTATACATGCTGCTTGAAATAATCGATCAATCGTCCCGGCGTACCAATCAGAATATCGACACCGGCCGTGATTTCGTCACGTTGCTGATCGTAACCGGTACCACCGTAGGCCAGCACCGGTTTCAGCCCGGTATGTCGGCCAATCACCACGGCATCACGGTGTATCTGGATGGCCAGCTCCCGGGTGGGTGCCAGTATCAAGGCGCGTGGCTGATTCACCTTGCGCTGCGCATCCACCTCATGGGTCAGTAAATGGTTATACACGGCGACCAGAAAAGCGGCCGTCTTGCCGGTGCCGGTCTGCGCCTGACCGGCGACATCCTTACCGGCCAGTGCCACTGGCAGGGTTTCAGCCTGGATCGGGGTACACATTGAAAAACCTGCATCTTCAATACCTTGCATCAACCTATCGGGCAGTGAAAAGGTAGAATAGGCGATTTTGGTCAAATGAGCTTCAGGCATAAAAGGTCAAATCCAGCGCTGTCAGGCGACATGATTAAATTTCTGAATTTCGCATTATATTTCAATTGCTTGTTAATATGCCATCGATAGTTTCGAAGACAGGAAGATGCCTGGCACGCCAGGCATACTGGCGCCGCTGCAAAATCATCTACGGATCTCATCCCGGCGATCAGCCAGGGAGTCAGGCTAATATAACGACATGAATGATTGCATATTCAATGCGAACACAAGGATACAGTAAAAAGTGCACGCCGGACTTGTAAAGTGTGCTGATTTAGGCTGAAATACAACCATGTTTGCGTGTAGCTCTAGTTGAATAACGCTCAATACACGTGTTAGCCGATCAAGGCAGTCCGATTCCCAGACAAGATCCCGACAAAACGCGTAGCGTCATTCCATGTTTTATAGCAAAACGTGCTCAACCCAACCCTCCGCGTTACAACTTTTCGACAGAGATAATTTTTTCAAGGAGAATGCTGACAGTGAGTAAAGACATCTTGTATGTAACCGACGACACCTTCGAAGCAGACGTGATCAATTCCTCTGATCCCGTACTGGTCGACTACTGGGCCGAGTGGTGTGGACCCTGCAAGATGATTGCACCGATTCTGGATGAAATTGCCAGCGAGTACAGCGGCAAGATAAAGGTCGCCAAACTGAACATCGATGACAACCCGCAGACGCCACCGAAGTACGGTATACGTGGCATCCCTACATTAATGCTGTTCAAGAACGGTGAAGTCGAGGCAACAAAGGTCGGCGCATTATCCAAATCACAATTGACGGCTTTTCTGGACAGTAACATTTAATCATTTACGCCTGACCCATTCATCACCTATAATCATGAGGCAGTTTGAAATGCATTGCGAGTAATGCGTGGTGACCGCACCTGTTGCTCCTGCCGTAATTCAACACCCTCTACAACAAGAATTCCAATACCCGTTTTTCTCCGGCCTTATGGCCGTCTTAATTCATCTGCTATGACACGTAACAAAGGCCATCTATGAACCTGTCCGAACTCAAACTCAAACCTGCCGCCGAACTGGTCACCATTGCCCAGGAAATCGGCGCCGAAGGGACGGCACGCTCCCGCAAGCAGGACATCATCTTCTCAATACTCAAGGCACACGCCAAAAAAGGCGAAGACATCTTCGGCAGTGGCGTACTTGAAATATTACAGGACGGCTTCGGCTTTCTGCGCTCGGCAGACAGTTCCTACCTGGCAGGACCGGATGACATCTATGTATCACCGAGCCAGATCAGGCGCTTCAGCCTGCGTACAGGCGATACCGTGGACGGCAAGATTCGTCCGCCCAAGGACAGCGAACGCTACTTCGCGCTGCTCAAGGTCGGCACCATCAATTACGAGAAGCCCGAGAACGCCAGAAACAAGGTCGCCTTCGAAAACCTGACGCCACTGCACCCCAATGAACGGCTGATACTGGAACGCGGCAATGGCAGCACCGAAGACATCACAGCGCGCATCATTGACCTGGTCTCGCCCATCGGCAAGGGGCAACGCGGACTGATCGTATCACCACCGAAGGCCGGCAAGACCATGCTGCTGCAGAACATCGCCCAGTCGATCGCCGCCAATTACCCGGAGATTTATTTAATGGTGCTGCTGATTGATGAGCGTCCCGAGGAAGTCACGGAGATGTCACGATCGGTCAAGGGTGAAGTCATCTCCAGCACCTTCGATGAACCGGCCAGCCGCCATGTGCAGGTCGCCGAGATGGTCATCGAGAAGGCGCGTCGCATGGTGGAGCACAAACACGACGTCGTGATCCTGCTGGATTCCATTACGCGTCTCGGCCGTGCCTACAATACCGTGGTGCCGTCCTCCGGCAAGGTATTGACCGGTGGCGTCGATGCCAATGCCCTGCAGCGCCCGAAGCGCTTCTTCGGCGCAGCCCGTAATATCGAGGAAGGCGGCAGCCTCACCATCCTCGCCACCGCACTGGTTGATACCGGTTCACGCATGGATGATGTTATTTACGAGGAGTTCAAGGGCACCGGCAACTCGGAAATCCATCTAGACCGGCGTATCGCGGAAAAGCGCGTCTATCCGGCCATCAACCTGAATCGCTCCGGTACGCGCCGCGAGGAATTACTGACCGATGCCAAGGAACTGCAGAAGATGTGGATCCTGCGCAAACTGTTGCACCCGATGGACGAACTCGCCGCCATGGAATTCCTGCTCGACAAACTGAAGTCCACCAAGAGCAATGCGCAGTTCTTCGAGTCAATGAAGCGCTAATACCGGCCACAAGAATTGAAATATCGGTAGGAGCGCCGTCCCCGGCGCGATTCGAATTATATCAATCGCGGCGAGGACGCCGCTCCTACATCAACCAGGCACATTGGCCTAATCTCCCCCAAGGTTACTCAATCGGTTGATGCGTAATGCCAGCGGCGGGTGCGTCGCGGTCATGCGGCTGGTACGCTCTGTAAAATTCCTGAACGGATTCACTATAAACATGTGCTGGGTCGCGCGGTTGGCGCCCTTGAATGACTCGGTGCTGGCGGCGAGTTTTTGCAGCGCGGCAATCAACCCTTCCGGGTGACGCGTCAACCGCACACTGGTCGCATCGGCGAGGAACTCCCGCTGTCGTGACACGGCCATCTGCACCAGAAAGGCAAACAACGGTGCAAGCGCGGCAAAGGCTATCAATGCCAGCATAAGAAAGGCCACACCGGAGCCCCCCTTGCCTGAATTGCGAGACTTACCGGAAAAATACAACGAGCGCAGCGCACCGTCACTGACGAGTGCAATCAGGCCGACGATGACACCCACTGCCGTCGCATAGCGAATATCCCAGTTCACGATATGGCCCATCTCGTGACCGACAACGCCCTGCAGTTCTTCGCGATTCAGCGATTCCAGCAGGCCGCGCGTCACGCCGATGGCCGAGCGTGCGGGATTCATGCCGGTGGCAAAGGCGTTTAATGCCCCGGTCTCGATGACGAAGAGCCTCGGCCGGCTGATGCCGGCTGCAATCGCCATCTCCTCAACGACATTGTGAAATACCGGTTCATCATCTGCAGAAACCTCACGCGCACCCGTGAGACGTAACACAATCCTGTCGCCCTGGCTGAAGGCCACCCAGGACCAGACCGCACCGAAAACGAACAAGCCAAGCGCACCCCACACGCCCCAGTGACTCAGGAACCAGATGCTTTGCAGATTGTCCGGCAAGACGCCCATGAGCAACTGCAGGCTCCAGCCCAGCAGGTAGCCCAGTATTGCCAGGATCATCATTAACAGGGTAATCAGCCGGCGGGTCGCTGTTCGATTGGCACGCGCAGCCGCCATGAAGTCCGTGCGCCGCAACAGCTTGTGACGCACGCGGGGACTGTCCTGGCCGTTCTTTTTCAGGAGCGCGCCACACTGGGTACAGAACCTGGCATGCAGGCGGTTGGCAGCGTTACATTCAGGACAGTGGTTATCGAGGGAGTGTTTCATTCAGGACAGCCCGGGATGAAAGAATAATGGCCACGAAATCCACAGAATCCACGAAAAAATAAAAGGGTTACAAGAAATATTTCCGTGTTCTTCCGTGGATTCCGTGGCAATAGAATTTTAGGTCTTGTTTTTTTCGTGTTCTTCCGTGGATTTCATGGCCGTTTAATAAATTACCCGGCGTTCTAGCGCAGATCCACCTTCGGCGTTACTGTCTCGGTCTCCGGTACCTCGAAATAGGTTGCATGACTAAAACCAAACATTCCGGCGACAAAGTTCGAGGGGAACGACTCCACGGCATTGTTCAGCGACATGACACTGTCATTGTAGAACTGCCGGGAGAATGAAATCTTGTTCTCGGTGGCACTCAGCTCTTCCATCAGGCGTGACACATTCTCATTCGCCTTGAGGTCCGGGTAGTTTTCCATGAGCGCGAACAGCTTGCCCATGGCGCCACCGAGAATGCCTTCCGCGGCGATTGCGGCTTCCGGGGTACTGGCGCTGACGGCCTGGTTACGGGCCTGGATCACCTTTTCGAGGGTTTCCTGCTCGTAGGACATGTAGTCCTTGACCACTTCCACGAGATTCGGAATCAGGTCATGGCGGCGTTTTAACTGCACGTCAATCTGGCGCCAGGCATTCTTCACCTGGTTACGCAAGCCCACCAGTTTATTGTAGAGAGCGACCCCTAGCAGCGGGATACCGACAATGATTGCAACAATGACCCAGCCAAAGACTGCCATATTCAAGCTCCTGGTAACAAAGACATGTAACGTGAGCGGTGAAACGTAAAACGATACAGGCTGTTACCCGCCTTTCACGTCTCACGCCCTAGCGCACGATAGCCGATATCGGTACGGTAATAAACATCCGGCCAGCGTATCACATCAACACACTGATAGGCCTTCTGCTGCGCTTCAGCAACACCATCGCCCAGCGCGCACACGCACAGCACCCTGCCGCCACTGGTCACGACCGACTCGCCCTGCGTCTCTGTGCCCGCATGAAATACCTTGCAGTCGCCATCATCTATCGACTCCAGGCCTTCGATGACATCGCCCTTGCGATACGCCTCGGGGTAGCCACCCGCTGCCATCACCACACCCAGCGCGGTACGTTCATCCCATTCTGCCGTGGCCTCATCCAAACGGCCCTGCAATGCCGCGAGGCACAGTTCGACCAGATCGGATTGCAGTCGACACACGACCGGTTGCGTCTCCGGATCGCCGAAGCGCACGTTATATTCAAGCACCTTCGGGGTGCCATCCGCGGCAATCATGAGCCCGGCATACAGAAAGCCGGTAAACGCATGGCCCTCTTCCGCCATACCCGCGATGGTTGGCAGTATCACCTCGTTCATGGCGCGTTCGTGAATAGCCGGTGTGACGACCGGTGCCGGTGAATAAGCCCCCATACCGCCCGTATTCGGGCCGCTGTCGCCATTATCACGCGCCTTGTGGTCCTGCGAAGTCGCCAGCGGCAGGCAATGGCGGCCATCGGCCATGACAATAAAACTGGCCTCCTCCCCCTGCAGGAATTCCTCGATGACAACACGATGCCCGGCTTCACCGAAGACGTTACCACCAAGCATGTCTTCGACTGCAGCAATCGCCTCGGCTTCAGTTTGAGCCAGGATCACGCCCTTGCCTGCCGCCAGGCCGTCCGCCTTGACGACAATCGGCGCACCCTGTGTGTAAATGTAGGCACGCGCCTCATCGACCTCGGTGAAGGCGGCGTAGGCGGCTGTCGGGATCTGGTGTCGTGCAAGAAAATCCTTGGCAAAGGCCTTTGAGCCTTCAAGCTGCGACGCGCCACGGGTGGGACCAAAACAATGCAGTCCGGCAGCAATGAAGGTATCGACAACGCCGGCCACCAGTGGCACTTCAGGGCCAACAATCGTCAGTCCGATGTCATGCCCCAGCGCAAAGCCCAATAAGGCCTGGATATCATCAGCGGCAATCGCCACATTCTCGATGCCAGGCTCGCGCGCGGTGCCCGC
>CAMYIO010000037.1:33182-38179 GCA_947258515.1 uncultured Ectothiorhodospiraceae bacterium | reverse complement strand
CAGAACATGACTGTGTCTTTGATCCCGACATGAAGCTGGTCATCAGGGGCGCCACCGGCAACAACCTGAAATCGGTCACCGCGGAAATTCCGGTTGGGCAGATGACCTGTATCACCGGCGTCTCCGGTTCCGGCAAGTCGACCCTGATTAACGATACCCTGTACCGTCGCGCAGCCCAGGTGCTCAACAAGGCCTCCACCTCGTCGGCTGCCTGCGAGTCAATCGAGGGCCTCGAATTCTTCGACAAGATCGTCGACATCGACCAGAGTCCGATTGGCCGCACGCCACGCTCCAACCCCGCCACCTATACCGGCCTGTTTACGCCATTGCGCGAACTGTTTGCCGCGACCCAGGAAGCACGCTCACGCGGCTACAAACCGGGCCGCTTCAGCTTTAACGTCAAGGGCGGCCGCTGCGAGGCCTGCCAGGGAGATGGCGTCATCAAGGTCGAGATGCACTTTCTCGCCGACATCTACGTACCCTGCGATGTCTGCAAGGGTAAACGTTACAACCGCGAAACGCTGGAGATACGCTACAAGGGCAAGAGCATTCACGAAATACTGGAGTTAACTGTCGAGGATGCGCTGCCGTTTTTCAGTCCCATCCCGGTAGTTGCCCGCAAGTTGCAAACACTGCTGGACGTCGGCCTGTCCTATCTGAAGCTCGGACAGAACGCGACCACGCTCTCCGGCGGCGAGGCACAACGCATCAAGCTGGCACGGGAACTGTCAAAACGCGACACGGGGAAGACGCTGTATATTCTTGATGAACCGACCACCGGCCTGCACTTCCATGACATTGCGCAGTTACTGGCCGTACTGCACCGTCTGCGCGATCACGGCAACACCATCATCGTCATCGAGCACAACCTGGATGTCATCAAGACCGCCGACTGGATCATCGACCTCGGTCCTGAAGGCGGCACCGGTGGCGGTGAAATCGTCGTCACCGGCACACCGCAGGAGGTCGCCCGTCACCCGACTTCCTACACCGGCCAGTTTCTCAAGCAGACGCTGGAACGCCACCGTGCACATGCCAAAGCCAGCTAACCACAGCAATACCCATGAACACCGCAGGAGCAATTCACAACAACCATACTAATCGCGGACGCGGTCCGCTCCTACAGCGATCAGCCCGGCGATTCATCGGGTAACAAAACGAATCACTGCCACAGCTATTACCGTAGGAGCGCTTCGCAAGCGCGATAACGTTTCAACCATACTAATCGCGGACGCGGTCCGCTCCTACAGCGATAGGGGCGTGCCGACCTCAATACCCAACACCTGATCAGCCCGGCCACGGTTAACCGCAAACTCCAGCAGGCCATTTGAGTTTTCGTACCAGAATGCATTACCCGGCGCGACATCCGAGAACGTGCGTGCCGACTTCAGCCTGTGTCCGTTGACGGACACCTCCTGTGATGCATCGATCCTGGATGCGCGCACCCCGGTGATCGCATTACCGTAACGGTCGATGTAGACAACGCGGAATACATCATCCGGCCAGCCGGGTTGCGCCAGGCATGTTACGGACACGGCTTCAGCATCGACGGTTGCGCCCGTTGCCAGCAACGCCGCAACGGGCGCAAACACATCCCGACCATGAAAGCTGCTGGATACACCCACAGGATCGGGCAATTGCCAGCATTCGACACGGGCAGCGCGGCGCGCCAGTAATGCAAACAGGCCTTCATTCGGCCCGACATACCAGCAGCCATCGGCCTTCACCACGACACCGTGACGCACACCGCCGACACCGGGATCAACCACACAGAGGAACACCGTGGCGGGCGGGAATCCTGTAATGTAGGCAGGTAACAAACAGGCCGCCGCCTGTACATCATACGGTGCCAGATCAGCAAACAGATTAATGACCGGAACGCCCGGTGCGCATTGCAGCAGCCGGGATTGTACTTGCCCGACATAGGGGCCCTCCAGGCCAAAATCGCTGAACAGGACAATCATATAAAGCTACTCGCCATCAGCGCTGACTTGAATAAGCTCAGGATCAATAGAGGCCTTTCCCTGTTCCTGGTCATGCCTGACCACCCTGATAATCGGGCATGGAGACGCCACCGTAGGCGACCCCGGTTAAGCGCGCCATTTCGGTCTTGTATGTGGTCAAGTCAGCGCTAGAGAATTCGTGCAGATTTCTATGCCCGGCCGCCCGCGCCAGCACGGTCATCAGTTCCACCGCCGCCGAGAAAAAACGCGCCAGTCGTTGCGCCGCGATGTCACCGGGCAAACGGGCACGCAGATGCGGCTTCTGGGTGGCGATCCCGACGGGACAGTTATTCGTGTGGCAGGCGCGCATGCCCAGACAACCGATGGCCTGAAGGGCCGCATTGGAAACCGCTACACCATCAGCCCCCAGTGCCAGTGCCTTGGAAAAATCGGCAGGATGCCTGAGGCCACCGGTGATAATAAGCGTCACGTCAGTGGCATGACTGATATCCAGGTGCCGTCGGGCCCGCGCCAGCGCCGGAATGGTGGGCACGGATATGTTGTCGCGGAAGATCAGTGGCGCGGCGCCTGTGCCACCACCGCGACCATCCAGGATGATGTAGTCGACCCCGATCTCCAGCGCCGCATCGATGTCCTTTTCAATGTGCTGTGCGGAGAGCTTGAAGCCCACCGGGATACCGCCGGTTCGCTCGCGTACTTCTGCGGCGAACTCACGGTATTGATCCAGGCAGGTCCACTCGGGAAAGCGGGCCGGAGAAATGGCGGTCTCGCCTTCGCGTAAACCACGCACCTCGGCGATCTTGCCTTTCACCTTGTCACCGGGCAGGTGGCCACCGGTGCCGGTCTTTGCGCCCTGCCCGCCTTTGAAATGGAACGCCTGGACCTTTTCGAGCTTGTCCCAGGTAAAGCCGAAGCGTGCCGAGGCAAGCTCATAGAAGTAGCGTGAATTCGCAGCCTGTTCTGCGGGCAGCATGCCGCCCTCGCCCGAACAAATACCGGTACCCGCCAGCTCCGCCCCCCTGGCGAGGGCCACCTTGGCTTCTTCAGAGAGCGCACCGAAACTCATGTCGGAGACGAACAGGGGGATTTCCAGGTATAGCGGTTTTTTCGCACGCGGGCCGATAATGAGTTCGGTGCCGACGGCTTCCTCATCCAGCAGCGGCAGCTTGTGCAATTGCGCCACGACAAATTGCAGGTCATCCCACACGGGCAGCTGGTCGCGTGGCACACCCATGGCGGCAGCAGGCCCGTGGTGGCCGACTTTTGACAAGCCCTCGTCTGCCAGTTTGCGTATAAATTTTACGTACGGTTCGTCCCTGGTACCGGTGGTGTCCTGGTAGACACCCTGATAGCTGTCACGTTTGTAGGGCTGCGGGTGATGCTCTGCCCATGCGCCAATTTCGTCCTCATCCACCCACACCTGGCCCTCTTCCACCCAGGCATTGAAGCGTGGCAAGGTCTCGCTGTGATTGTATTCACTGATGCCGGTATCAAGGCGATAGTCCCAGCCATGCACACCGCAAATCAGGTTATCGCCATCGACATGACCGTCGGCCATCAGGGCACCGCGGTGCGCACAGCGGCCATACAACACCGTCACCGCATCATCAAAACGCACAATGACCAGATCGACTTCCGCGACGAGTGCATGTACGGGGTGACGATCCTCGAGTTCTCTCCAGTTCTTTATTGCAATCTTTTTCATATCAATGATGTCCTTGTCGCCCGGTTCCAGAATAAGTGGTCTGCAGACATATTAACGCATGGACCTTGCCTGCATAGACACGGCTGCTATTCCCCTGACATTGCAGGTAGCCAGCCACCGGTCGCCTGCAGCGGTGCCGGATCACCCGGCGTGCTGACCCAGGCAGCGATCGCATAGCGAGGCGCCGTTAATTTTCCCTGCGGTAACGGCACCCTCCAGTGGCCATTTCCGGAAACATGCGACTCATGCGCAAGCACCACGAACTGCTGTTTCAGGGTACTGTTGCGATTTTCACCACGTTCGACCCTTGTATTGATATCAAAACCCAGCAGGGCAATGTGCAATTCATACGGCGCGGTTGCTGTCTCGAACGTCGCGGTTACCCTGCCCGCTGTAACTGTGACGGACAGGCTTCCCGGCTCCTTGCTGCTGGCACGCGGGTTGACTCGCAGTGTCCAGCCGCGCCACTCGCGACCATTGGCAAACAGACCCGGTGTATAGACACTGCGTGCCTTGCCGGCGCGGGCATAATCGCGCTGGCGCTCGCCGTGCTCAGCGCTGGCATAGACATCCTTCCAGCCGATGTAGTCCCAGTAATCGACATGAAAGGCAAGCGGCACAATGCGTGTCCACAGCGCTGCATCATCGACATACTCATTCAGCCAGCGCTCGGCCGGCGGGCAACTGCTGCAGCCCTGCGAGGTATAGAGTTCCAGCAGCGTGACCTGGCGGGTGCCGCTTTTGAATGTGAGCATGCCGGCCGTAGTCGTGCCGGCATGTAACAGCGCCAGCGCCAGCAGCAGTGTTCCCGGGATGTACCTGGCGCCATCGACAGGCCTGGATTTAGTATGTCTGCGGCGAATGGGCATGCGCTAGGTCCACATTGGAAAGTATGAGACACTGCTGAGACCACGTTCCCAGCAGATGAGTTCAAAAATGAAAGCAACCGCCGAGTTACAGGTCGTCCCGATAGGCGAAGGCGTTTCCGTTCGCCAGCAAGTCAAACACGTCGTGGAGCTGTTACAGGGCCATGATTTCATACTGGAAACGCATGCCTCCGGCACCAATATCGAGGGTGATCTGGAGGTCATCCTTGCGGTTGTCGCACAGATCCACGAGCAACTGCATGCCAGCGGCAATGTGCGCCTTATCAGTTACCTGAAACTGGAAACACGTACCGACAAGGAACCAACCCTGGCCGGGAAACGGCTGTAGCGCCAGCACCTAATTAGGGAACCTCTGATTAATTCATGTAGCCCGTCATTGCGAGCGAAGCGAAGCAATCTCGTAACCAGTGAATCAACGAGTTACAGATTGCTTCGTCACTT